>CAVOCR010000143.1:0-5784 GCA_963694245.1 Myxococcota bacterium | reverse complement strand
CCCGCTTCGCGCTGCTGTGTCAATTGACCGTGCTGGCAGCGACCGCGAACTGGGCCATCACTCTCCTGAAAGCCTTCATGGGTGTTCATGGCGTCGCCTACACGGGCGAAAGCGGAAACGACGGGATCTTCATCGCGCTGACCTTGACGGTCGTGCTCCCCACACTCATCAGCTCCTTCTTGTGGATGCAGGCGCTCTGGCGGGGACTCAAGGACTGAATTCCTCGTGGAGGTACTCCCCGGGAAGGAGCTCGACCGAGACGTCTTTCATGACGCGGGACAGAACCGCCTTCGCCCGGTCCACGTCCCCCATCGTCTCGAAATCCACGTCATTGAAGATCGTCGCGAGCCTCCGCGTCACGCGCATCGTGCCTCCCTCGACCGAAGTGTCCAGCGTGAGGGCTGCCGCTTCGACGCCGATCATTCCTTCAGGATGGAGCGCCGCGATCGTGCCGGAGGCCAAATCAGTTTCAATGACAAAAGGAAGGCTCTCCTCGACACCGAACCAGGTCCCCTCGAGGCGGAGAGTGCGGTCCACCATGAGGCCGTCCTCGGAGAGCCCGAGCGCGTTCCAGGGAGTCGCCGCGATCAGGTAGTGCAACTGGCACCAGCGCCCGCTCTCCACCAGGGGAGCGCCAAACTCCACGGATTCAGGCGAGTGCAGAGCCTCGACGCGGGCCTGCGTGACCGCGGAAGAGCCCGGGGGACCGCTCCCATGACCCGCGAACGCCCAGCCTGAGCGAATCTGCCGCTCCGCCTCGGCCTCCGAGGGACAGGCCAAAAGTTCTGCGCTGTAGCTGGTGAGCCAACCCCGCTCGAGCCACACCTCGGTTCCATCGGGCTGCGCAAGAATCCAGCCCCCCTCGGGATGCGGATCGGCGCCCTCAAGATCCCATTCGAGTCGGTAGACAACCTCATTGCCCTCGTCTCCCGGGTCCACGGCTCCTCCCCCCGCCTCGGGCAGAGTGCAGACGGGAACGACAAGCACGCACATGACCAGCGCGAAGCTCCTGAACACCGCGGGGAGATTCACGTGCATTCTAGGGACTGCAGACCCCTTCTTCGCTGCACTGCATCGCTCCACCGACGGGGCCTGCAGGACAGTCCTCAGCCGTTTCGCACAATGAAATGCAGATCCGGTTGTCCATCACGGGCGGCGTGTCACAGATGCATCCGACAGGGCTCGGGCAGACGCCCTCGCAATCCGCTGCCGTCTCGCAGGGCTGGGGGCCCCCGCCTCCACCGCCGGGTCCACCCGCGCCCGCCTCTCCTTCGGCGGGACAGTCCCCACCGATACTGACTCCCCCATTGCCCAGAGGAGTGCCCCGGAAGCAGCCCAGGAGATGCGGAAAGGTATTGGTGACGTGATAGCGATAGACACCATCCGGTCCCATCCGCCCATTGCATTCATCCAGCTGGGTCTCATCGTCCCGCGCCACGTATTCGTGCCGATCCCAGGCGTAGGTCAGGGGAACACATCCCGTCGTCTCCTCGCCGTCCACAAGCACGGGAGCACAGACGACCTGCCCGGGGTTCCCGCAATCCAGAGTGGACTCGCACCCGAGAGAGGTCGCCTCCTGGTGATCATGCCCGCTCTTGAAATGCACGACCTCCGTGCATTCAAGATCGAGGCACCCGCGGGGCCCGTGAATCGGAAATCCATCCATGGCGAATCCGACCACGGGCGACGGGCCCTCGCCATCCGCCTCGCCGAAGCACTCCACAAGCAGTGAATGATAATGATAATCGTCCGCGCCGCCCGTGTGTCCCTTGCACCAGTCGAGGATGTCGTTGGTCACCGGATCTCCGTAGGGATCCGGGTCCATCGCCTCATTCGGTCCATAGATCGGGATTCCGTTGATGGCGAACCCCGTCGTACCGAGACACGGAATCCCCGTCGACTCCGCTGCGACCTCGGGATGAAGGGGGATGGACCACTCGTGATTCTGGGCCCCGAGAGGGTTGGGTGTGGTCGGGTTGTACTCGTCATGCGGCATCCCGTTGCTGGTCACCATCACGATGTCGAGGGTGCACATCACCTCCAGTTCTGGTGCGGGGTAGGCACCGCCCGGACCCGGCTCTTTCGAGACGTCGAGGAAGAGATCCTCGGGACACTCTCCCGGCATGTAACCCAGATCATGGGTTGTCCCTCCGCCGGTCTCCTCCGCGCCGCTCTCTGCGCCGGACTCCTCCGAGCCCTCCCCGCCGCTCGAGCTGCCAGAGCACCCCAGCCCCGCCCCGAACATCATCAGAAACGCCGCGGCTCCACCCATCCATGGTTTCATCTCGAACTCCTCTTGTCCCGTGGGGAAGCCTGGTTGTACGCACCTCATCGAGGTGCGTGAAAGAATCCAGCGTCAAGAACCCGCCCAGCTTTCTTCTTCCCGCTCCACCCGTCAAGGAGCAGGCCGGAAAGGAATATGCCGTTTCCTTTCTCCTGCCGTCGAGATAGAATCCCGTTCATGTCTCCATCACGCAGGTGCCCCATGAAGAACTCGATCGTCTGGATCCTCGCCCTCTCCTTCGCTCTCGCAATCACGGGAGGGCTCGCTCTCACCGGATGCAAGACCACGATCGTGGTCAAGCAGGAGAAGGACAAGCGCTCGGATCTGAACCGCCGCGCGAACACCGAAAATCGCGACCTCGACCGAAACACCCGGGACTAGATTCCGGGCATGAAAAAGCCGGCGGGCTCTCACACGAACCCGCCGGCCTGCATTCTCCATCCATCGACAGGGTCTCAGGAGATCGGTTCCTCGCGCTTGCGGCGAAGGAAAGCGACACCTGCCCACATCAGAACGATCCCGAGCATTCCACCCGAAATCGGCCCGTCATGAGCCGCGCACCCGCCGCTCGAACCTCCGCCGGTCTCGTCGCCGGTCTCGTCGCCGGTCTCGTCGCCGGTCTCGTCGCCGGTCTCGTCGCCGGTCTCGTCGCCGGTCTCGTCGCCGGTCTCGTCGCCCTCCTCAACGCACCCTTCGAGGGCATCAAAGGCCTGACCGTCGGAGCACGCGCACACGAGAAAGCACGAATCGGAGTCGACCCCCCCGTTGTCCGGCGGGGCGGGGTCGCCTTCGTTCGCTGCCGGCGGCTCTCCGCATTCGACGGTTCCGCCCGTCTGCTCGCAGATCTCCTCCATCCCCGGAACTTCCACGCATCCCGTACCTTCCTGATGGGCCGTCCCACCGGGACAGAGGCAACCGGGGATGCAGTCATCGCATGACGGGCACGAGCTGAAGGCACATTCATCCCAGACGCCGCCGCTGCCTTCACAGAGTTCCTGCTCATTCGCTGGCTCGACTCCGCAGATGTCTGCCGAGGTGCAGCCGTTCTCGGTCCAGATCGGCGCATCCTCGGGACATTCGCAGAGCTCCACGCAGACCTCGGGGCACTCCTGTGCTGCAAGACTCTGGTACAAATCGCAGGTCATGGGACCACAACCGGATCCACAATCCGTCCAGCTCCCGCCCGTGTCTCCGCAAATCGCGATGTCGGGATTCACGGGAGGCTCCTCGTCACAGATGTCTGCCGAGGTGCAACCATTCTCCGTCCAGATCGGCGTCGCTTCGGGACATTCGCAGAGCTCCACGCAGACCTCGGGGCACTCCTGTGCTGCAAGACTCTGGTACAAATCGCAGGTCATGGGACCGCAGCCGGAGCCACAATCCGTCCAGCTCCCACCGGTCTCACTGCAAAGCGCGATATCGGGATTCACCGGGGGATCCTCCGGGCAGATGTCCGCCGAGGTACAACCGTTCTCCGTCCAGATCGGCGCGTCCTCCGGGCACTCGCAGAGTTCCAGGCAGACGTCATCGCAAGCGATGTCGTCGGTGAAGTACATCTCGCAGGTCATGGGACCGCAGCCGGAGCCACAATCCGTCCAGCTCCCGCCCGTCTCACCGCAGAGAGACACGTCCGGATTCACCGGGGGATCCTCCCCGCAGATGTCTGCGGAGACACAGCCACTCTCCGTCCAGATGGGTGCCTCTGCTGGACACTCGCACAACGCGACACAGCCCGTGGAACAGATATCCGGCGGATTCGCGTACATCTCACAGTTCACGGGGCCGCAGCCGGAGCCACATTCGTTCCACTTTCCTTTGGTATCTGCACAGGCCACCATGTCCGGATCCAGGGGTTCCGAAGCCCCGCATGCCTTTCCAGAGGCGAGAATCTCATCGGAGGTCACAATCGTGCCATCGTCGCAGAGGCATCCGGAAAGGCACATGTCGACAGGACCTGTCACCACACACCAGTCATACGTGCCCCCGCTCTCCTCACAAATGGCCATGTCCGGCGGAGCCGGGTCTGCCCATGCCGCCTGAGGAACCACCACCAGAAGAGCCAGCGCAAGCGCCGCCCCCACTCCACTCAATATTCTTGTCCGACTCATCTTCTTTCCTCCAGAGCGCGCTGATTCACGCCACATCCATTCCAAAGCAAATGCCATGCCATCGCCACAGTTCCATGGTTGGTCTTGTTGAGAGGCCACATGATGCGACAAAAGGGTCCCAGATGGGAAGGAATTCCACAGCGGAGGTCATGAGAACGGCTCTTCCCAACGCACCGGAACCACGCGACGCGAATCATCCCAGCACGTGTCCTCGATGCGGAGGCTGTGGAAGCGCCCTCGATCCGGTCGAATGCACGGTCCTTTGCTCTCCCAGTTAACGTCCCTCCCCGCACGCGGTCTCCCTCCATGAGGTGGCGTTGTCCCCGCCGCCTCCGGCTTCGGGGCCGTGGATCGCCGCGCAATCATCCAGCGCTCCTCTCGATCCACGGGCCCCGCGGCCACATTTGCGGGCCCTTCGTGACCCGACCCCCTCTCGGGAATTGACCCGCCCCCTCCCCTTTCCGTAGACTTCCCACTCGTGGCCAGCAGCAACCAGACCCGCGCACAGCGCCTGGGAGAACCTCCGTGCTCAATTCGCCCTCTCCTGGAAGTCCACGTCCTCTTGACAGAATCTGCCTCCTCGGTGGCGCACTGCTCTGTGCCCTCTCCCTCGGCTGCGCAGAAAGCACGCCCGCCGAGGTCGTCACCACATCGGAGCCTCTCACCATCCAGGAGTGGGTGGATGCCACTCCCGACGGAGAAACGGCCTACATCCCGGGCGGAGAGTACGGCGAATCGGTGACGTTGCCGGAGGGAGTGAACCTCTGCGGAGAAGACGGAGCGAAAGTGGTGATCACGCCTCCCGCGAACATGCCGGGGATCGTGTTGACCCCCCGGGATGCCGAGGGAACTGTCCACCCGGACTCGGACGTCCCCGGAGAGGAGACCGGTGCCGGAGAGAGACGTGCCGAACCCCCATCCGGACCGGGCGGCTCCGGCGGCATCATCGCTCCCGCCATCGCCCCGCCGACAAGTCGCATCTGCAATCTCACTGTTCAGAGCGCCACGGGCCACGGAATCCGCTCCCAGGGCGTGAGCCTGGAGCTCGAGAACGTGAAGATCGACGACACGCTCCGAGCAGTGGACGAATCACCGGGGCACGGTGTGCACGTCGAGGAGGCCGCGAGCTTCCTCGCGATCGACGTCCGAGTCACGGGAAGCACGGGCGTCGGCGTCTCCGTCGTGGACGTGATGGACGTGAAGTTCACGGTGACGGACTTCGTCGCGACGCCCGACCCCGATGCCATCGGAGTCGTCTGGCCCGAATACATGCCGGATCCCGAAACGATGGGCGCCTCGCTCGTCAGCGGCAATGACGGGGGCGGGATCAGCGTCGTCTGGCCCGAATACATGCCGAACCCCGATGGGAGCGCGCCGGTTCAAGCCATCGCC
>CAVOCR010000142.1:0-5812 GCA_963694245.1 Myxococcota bacterium | reverse complement strand
CCTATAGCTCAGCGGTCAGAGCAGACGGCTCATAACCGTCCGGTCCCTGGTTCGAATCCAGGTGGGCCCACCAGGCCTTCACGAGGGCGAGAACGACTGTAGGGTGGATGCTGTTCAGAAACATCTGGACAGTCGATTGAGGGAGGCGGGCTTTTATGGCCTGGACGGAAGCAGAAAGCAGTTGTCCGAACGGACCCCATCAGGGGCGTCGAACGGACCAGGGAAGCACCCGTTGTCCCCTGATGCCCTGGTTTCATGCAAATCCCCTCGAGAAGGAACTCTAGACGGCGCCAGACAAGGGCGCCGTCTTTTTTTTTGGGTGAGCGACTCGGGGGAAACCCTCCGAATGAGGCGACGGAGAAAGACATCATGCTCGAGGCGTTGATCAAATTGCAGGCAGCGGACAAGAACGTTCTGGGAAATCTTGCAGAACGAGATGAACTCACCACCCGGCTAAACCAGCTGACCGCATTGTTGACTCGCGGGGAGATGGAGCTGGCGGACAAGCAGGAAAAACTCGCGAACGTGGAAGGCTTCTACGAGCAGAAAACGGGCGAGTTGAAGACAGATGTCCAACGGGCCTCGGATTCAAAAACGAAGCTGATGAACATCACTCGCCAAAAAGAGTATCTCGCTGCGCAGAAGGAGCTTCAGTTCCTAAAGCGGGCCAATAGCCAGAAAGAAGAGGAAATCCTCAAGCTGATGCAGGCTATCGAGGAATACCGCACTGGAATCGCGGGAGATGAAGAGAAGCTGGGAGATCTTCGCGGCAAGCTCGCAGACGAGGAGGCCGCCCACAAGAGCACCCTCACGAAGCTGGAGAAGACGATCTCAAAACAGCAGAATGAGCGATCCTCTCTGGCCGAATCCATTCCAGCGGCCATGCTCAAGAAATACGAACGCATCCTCAAGGGCCGGGGCGGTCTTGCCGTCTCGCCAGTCTCGCGATCCAGTGAGAACTGCCTTGGGTGCAACATGAAGCTCCCCCCCCAGAGCTTCATTGTCCTGCTGCGCGGAGAGCAGATCATGAACTGCCCGTCCTGCCAGCGCTTCATGTACGTGGGTCCAGACGAAGTGAGTGAAGAAGACAAGGACGGAGAAGTCGGAGACGCCGAAGCAGCATGAGGGACCTCGCTGTCGGCCCCCCGGCCTTCCGTCAGAACAGTTGCAGAAGGAAAGATGGCCGCTGGCATGCCCCTCGGGGTGTGCTGGAGGAAAGTCCGAGCTCCAAAGGGCAGGGTGCTGGATAACGTCCAGCGAGGGTGACCTCAGGGAAAGTGCCACAGAGAGTAGACCGCGGCCCCGTGGACTTGTTCCACCGGGACGTAAGGGTGAAAGCGTGAGGTAAGAGCTCACGGGCCTTCATGGTGACATGCGGGTACGGTAAACCCCACCTGGAGCAAGATCGAATAGGAGAGCTGGCAGGCCTCGAGTCTGCAGTGGGTAGCCCGCCTACCGCTCTCGGGTAGCATCGCATGAGGTGTGTGGCAACACACATCCCAGATGAATGGTCATCGCCCCGGTCTCGGTGACGAGCCCGGGGGACAAAACTCGGCTTATGAATCTCTGTACACTGTTTTGGCGGGAGGCCGGGGGGCGGACGCTCCCCACGCCAGCCTCGCCCATGGGAGACCGGGGCCCTCGCTAGAGCGCGCTCAACCACCCTTCCTGAACATCGACCTTGAAGAGCGGACGAAACTCCTGCGCACCCAGGTTCAAGGTCACCTCACCGGCTTCCAGCTTCTTGCCGTGCACCCAGACCGTCACCGTCGCCTCAACACTCTCTGTCGCACCCGCCGATTGATCGACTGCGATGAAATAGTTCCCGGAATCTGCGCCCTGGGCGTGCACTCTCAGCACTTCCAGACGCGCACCATTGGGCTCCGAGGTGATTTCCGCATGGGGAACTCCCAGGCTCTGGCTCCAATCGGGGGTCTCCCCTTCATGCAGGACATCGGACTGGCCCCAATTGCCATTCGCCTCGGGAGGCAGGAGATGAAGATTCAAATCCGCGGTGGGGTCGCTCCATGCCAACTCCACCTGGAGCTCGGCAGAGGGGCGAACAATGACCCGAGCGGACGCAGTCTCACGCGACATCTGCTGGGTTTTTGAATCCCGGACGCTCAACTTCACGATGTACTCACCCGTTCGATACGCCCGAAGATTGTAGGTCGTCGAAAGGCCCGCGAGTGGTTCGACCGGGGGATTCCCCAACGGCTGGTCGACGCTCCAGAAAAATCCATCGAGATACGAACTCGTCCCCGCATTTTCACCCGCCGCAATGCTCGCGAGTCCAGAGACCGGAATCGAGTGGGGAAGAGAACCCAGAATCACTTCCGGGCGTTCAAGATGCACGAGGGGATGAGGGGCGCCTCCTTCCAGGAGAAGATAGGTCACCGACCCCGCGAGCTTTCGCCAATCGCATCCTTCCGTCACGTGGGCATCTGCAAGCAGGAGCTGATGAAGAGGAGCCCCACCCGTCCCCACACCCCAGGGGGCCTGATGTCCTGGCAGCACGGTCCGGGACTGGGTCTTCAATCGCAACCCCATGGGACGGGTTCGGCAAGACGTCGCTCCATCCGTGGCATCCGCCCCCAGGAGCACCGGGGTGGCCTGACTCACGAAAGGGCAATCCTTGTGGAGACCGCAGACACGAGAGGCGATGACATGCCCATCCATCGGACCGGAATGAAGAGCCCAGCGCCATCCCTGCGGGGTGTCGTCTCCTCGCATCATCGCGTAGCGTGCATCGTAATGATCCGTGTAGAGCACCCAGTCAATGCGCTCGCCCGGAGTCGCAGGAATCTGAATTTCGCCTGGAAGCTGGTAGCAGATGCTCGTGTCCTTCCGGAGACCTTCTCGCAATACGAGTTCCCGGTCTGTCACACGACACGGAGAACCTGTACGACCGTAGGTATTGGAGACCACAAGCGCGTTCTGAAGCTCATGAAGCTCACCCGGAGACGCGGGGGGGAACCTCTCCATCCGAACAATGGGTCCGATCGGTCGGACTTCACCGGAAGCGACCTCCTCCCTGCATGTCCCGTCTTCACGACACACCTCATCGGCGATGCAATCCTGATCCCAGACACATCGCCCTCCATGCACCAGGACGAGTTCCTCTGATACCCCACGGGCCGTGAACGCCTCGACCGCACCACACGGACTCACCGCTTCCACGCGGACCTTCACGTGCCCGGCATCCGGGGTCAATACGCGACCCGAGATCATTCCGGTGTGGGAATCCAATGCCAATCCCTGGGGCAGACTCCCCTCGACAAGATTCCAACAGACGTCGGTTGGCCCCGTCGCAAAGAGATGCGCCACATAGGGTTCCCCAAAACGAGCCTCGGGAAGCGCGATTCCTCCCGCCGAGATCACGAGATCCGCGGGAACGGAAGCCACGCGATCCGGACTTCTCAATGACTGGGATGCAGGGGCGCGATGCGCCTCCTCAATGGGTCGATTGGAGAACTCGTTGCAGCCCATCGCTCCAAGCGACAGCGCGATTCCCAACACATGAATCCACCGCATGAGACCTCATCTCCATCGGATCGTGCGGAAGGGGCCCTCAACATCCGCCGCGATGGAGACTCTTGCAGTGTAGCGGAGTCGACCCAGGGAATGCCACAGCGAACTCCAGGAGCATGAAACCCACCCCACCCCCTCAATCCGAAGCGTTCCAGTCCTTCGCATGAATGGCGGCGAGACCCTCACGGAACGTCGGGTGTTTCAAGGTCACACCGAGTTCCTCCCGGAGACGTTTCGTCCGAAGACGTTTGCTCTCCGTCAACATCGCAAGACTCCGGGGGGGAATCTCGCGTTGAGCGCGCTCCATGTCCATCGGATCCGGCAACGGAATCCCCAGAAGATCTGCCGCGTGGGCCGCGGCCTCCCGCAATCGACACGCGCTCTCATCCACGAGGAGATAGACCTCGCCCACGTGTCCTCGATGGGCCATGGCAACCACCCCGGAGGCGAGATCCTCGACATGAATCCGATTGGAAAACGGTCCTTCGGGTCCGACGAATCGAAACCGACCGGATGCCAGGCGATGGAGCAGTGATCGGCCAGGCCCATAGATTCCCGGAAGACGTGCGATCAGCGCGGGAAGACGACCAGCCCGGGCTTCCCCGCGCAGAAAGTCCTCCACCGCGAGGCGTGCAATTCCCTGCGGAGAACTCGGAGTGCACTCGGTGAACTCATCCACCCACTCGCCCTGCTTGTCCCCGTACACCCCGGTACTCGAAAGATAGATGAAACGCAGAAGCTCAGCGTCCGCCACCGCGGCCGCGATGTCCTCCGTACTGTCCCGGCTTCCATCCCAGGGCGGACCCACGGAATCCACGACCGTATCGACGGCGGCGAGTACCTCCGAGTCCAGGGAATCGCGACCGGCCTGGAAGATCAACGCCGTGGCGCCGGTCTCCTGAATCGCCGCAAGTCCTTCCGACGTGCGGGTGGTCCCCCACACGGGCACCCCTTCGCGAACAAACGCACGGGCGATCATCCGACCGCTGTATCCGCAGCCCACAATCAACACCCCCCGGGGGACGGCTTCCTTCGACAGGGTGGTCATGACGCGTCTAGCCCTCGTCCCAGAGGCGCGTGGAGAAGTAGCGCTCGCCGATATCGTTCAAAATCGTGACGATGACCCCCTTTCCACCATTCGCACGTGCGACATTGCGAACACCGGTCATGTAGGCTCCGCTGCTCTGCCCCGCGAAGAGGCCCTGGCGCGCCAGGCTCTGGGAATGTTCCCATGCCTCGTCCACATCACTCTCCCACCGTCCATCGATCACGCTCTCATCCAGAATCTCCGGAATGATGTCGTCCGGGCTCCCGAGCGGCTTCAAGCCCTCGACTCCGGGAAACGAATCCGGAATGACACAATGGACTTCGACGTTGGGATTGCACTCCTTCAATCGGCGCCCGATCCCGGTGAGCGTGCCTCCGGTCCCCACTCCACTCACAAAGTGTGTGACTCGGCCACCGGTCTGCTCCCAGATCTCGCGACCCGTCGTCTCGTAATGCGCCCGCCAGTTTCCGGAGTTTCCGTATTGATCGCAGAAAAAATAGGTCTCCGGAGAGGCCTCGTACAATCGCCGGACCTCGCGAAGCGCCTCGTCGTATCCATCCTGCGCGTCCGTGTAGTGGATTTCAGCGCCATGAGCGAGAATGCGCCGCTTTCGCTCAAGACTTGCGTTGTCCGGAATGACCAGCTTCACGGGAACCCCCAGGACGCCACCAATCAAGGCATAGGCAATCCCCGCGTTCCCGCTCGAAGAGTCCAATACCGTCTTCTCCGGAGTCAGCTCACCGGAGAGGAAGGCCTCTCCCAGCATCCGCAGAACCGGACGATCCTTCAAGGAACCTCCGGGATTGAAATACTCCACCTTCGCGTAGACCTCGAGGTCCGGAAACTCCTCTCGGAAAATTCCGATGGGCACGAGGGGGGTGTTGCCAATCAGGCGCAACACCGGAAATCGTTCGAGCAGTGGATCCAGCGAAACCGTGGACATGATTCCCTCCAAAACGCCTGCAATAGCGTCGCAGCACGTCGAACACACCTACTTCTCGAGCGTTCTTCTGTCAAGGAGCGAGCACGGAGGGAAGCTCAGCCGACCTTTCGGAGAAACATCGGGCGATGCGTGCCGGCCCCGACGATGGTCCCCCCGGAACGCGACTCGGCGTCCGGACGCTCCCCCATCCCAAGAAAGCGAATGCTCTCCATCGATGCGCTCACGACATAGACCCGCTCATTGTTGCTGGACTTGTCAGCGGGGAAGAGAAAGAAGCCTACGCGCTCAGC
>CAVOCR010000141.1:0-5834 GCA_963694245.1 Myxococcota bacterium | reverse complement strand
AGGCAGATTTCGACGGGGATGGGGACGCCGACATCCTTCTCAACAATCTGTATGAATCGCCCTACAAGCTTCTTCGAAATGAGGGGGTTTCGGGTCATTGGTTGAGCATTGAACTCGAGGGGGTTGCATCCAATCGGGATGGGCTGGGCGCGTGGGTGGATGTGCTTTCAGGCGGGGTCTGGCAGCGGCGTCTTCGTCACGAGACGACGAACTTCAAGGGGCGGAGCGACCCGGCCCTGCGGTTTGGTCTTGGGGCGGCAAACATGGTGCAGCAGGTCGTGATCCGGTGGCCTTCGGGGGCAGTGCAGCTGCTCCAGAATGTCTCTGTGGATCAGCGACTCCAGGTGCTTGAAGAGGACACGGGAGGGGCGGTCTCCGAAGTGTTCCATGAGCGCTGCGGGGATTTGCTGGACAACGATTGTGATGGGTTCACGGATGAGGGCTTTGATGTGGGTGAAGCGTGCAGTGTCGGCGTGGGCGCTTGCGTGACGACCGGAGTTCTGGCGTGTGATTACGCTCAGATCGGGACGTTTTGTCAGGGGACTCCCGGCGTGCCGGTCGATGAGATCGGCGGGGATGGCGTCGACAATGATTGCGATGGTGAAGTGGACGAGGTCTTTCAGGAACCGGAGTGTCTCGGAACCATCGAATGGTGTGGGGATGCGATCGACAACGACTGTGATGGCGTGACGGATGAGGGGTTCCCTCCCTTCGGTTCTCCCTGTGAGATGGGTACGGGCGCATGCAGTGGTCTCGGCTTCTGGCAGTGCACCGCGGACGGTCTCGAGGCGTATTGCACCGCGCAGGTCGGAGCGCCGGTTTCGGAGCTCTGTGGGGACGGTCTCGACAATGATTGCGATGGAGAGATGGATGAGGGGTTTGTCTTCGGGGAATCCTGCATTGCGGTTTTGTCGGAATGTTCGGTGGCGGGTGTGACCGGGTGTGGCCCGGAGGGCGCCGTTGTCTGTCTCCCCAGCTCAGAAGAGAACTGGGTGGAGTTGTGCGGGGATGCCGTGGACAACAACTGCGATGGACATGTCGACGAGGGATTTCCGGTCGGCGCGGTGTGCTGGATGGGCGAGGGCGCCTGTCGGCGGAAAGGGGAGATGGTGTGTACAGAAGACTTCTCCGGGGTGGAATGCACCGCCATTCCCGGCGACCCCGTGGACGAAATTCAACAAGACGGACTGGACAATGATTGCGACGGCACCACGGACGAGGCGAGCGAGTGGGACGCCTCGGACGTCTCGGACGCCCTGGATTCCTCCGATGAGAATTCCGGCGGAGCGCTTTCGAGTGCAGAATCGGCTGGCTGTGGCACGACCCCTTCCCGGGGAACGCCCTTCACTTTCGGGTTCTGGTGGCTTGTGCTGGCCTCGGGTCTTCTCCGAGGTCGGGTCCGGCCGGTCTCCGTCGAATGAGCGCTCTCCCCTTCCTTGAGAATCGTGGGGACGAGATTCTGATGGATGTGCTCGTCGTGGTACGCGCCTCCCGGACGCGGATCGCGGGGGTGCATGATGAACGCTTGAAGATTCAGGTCGCCGCTCCGCCGGTGGATGGAGCCGCCAACAAGGAACTCATTCGTTTTCTGGGGCGGACGTTGCGCATTTCCCGCAGCGCGATTCGTCTGGTTTCCGGGGATTCGGGGCGACGAAAACGTCTCGCCATCTCTGGTCTCTCCCTGCATGGGCTCGAGCAGGGACTCGGTCTCTCCTGATTCCGTCACTTCTCCAGGCATCATCCCTCTGAAAAATGGACGATTTTGGAATCTGAGGGGAAAATGCCCTGTGAACACGTGCGTCCACGACACCCAGAAGGAGATCCGCAATGACCCGTTATGACATCCTGATTCTCGGGGTGCTTGCAGCGGGAGGGTTGGGGGTGTTGCTGTCGATCTGGTCGGCGCGAACGAAGACGCCGCATGGGAACCGCCCGCGCACGTTGCCGTCTCCGCGCATCCGCCCGAGAGCCACACCGCCTGGTGCCGACTTGCGGGTGGGTGGAGAAGGGGCGCGAATGGGTCTCCCTCCCGCTCCCGAGGATGACGCACGCATTCCCCGAACATGGCGGGACCTCGACGAGTCGGAACTGAAGTCGCTGGAGACGCGGGTAGCGACTCTTCCGATGCTTCCCACCTTGACGACAAGCCTGGTCGCCATGCTTCAAGATCCACGAACAGAGCCCAAGGAGGTGGCCCGGGTCGCTTCCACCGATCCCGCCATCGCCACGGAGATTCTTCGTGCGGTCAATTCCGCCTATTTTGCGTTGCGTGAACCATGCAGTGAAGTGGATCGAGCGATTCTTCTTCTGGGGTACAACTGGATACGATTTCTCGTGATGCGTCTGGGAGTGACCCCCCCGGGGCGCGAGGATCCCGCACGAACAGCGGCGATGGGCGCGCTGTGGCACCACTCCTTCATGACGAGCGAGTCGGTGGCACTCATTCTCCGTCATTTCACGCGCATCAAAATCCCCGAGGCCTCCACCGCAGCGCTTCTTCACGATCTGGGCCGCATGGTTCCCTTCCGGTTTTCGGCCGATCCAACCCCGGTCGACCCTTCCTCCATTTTTGAAGCCGCGGGGACTCCCCCCGCCAATCGTCCTCTCATTGAAGAGGACCTTTTCGAGGGATTGAATCATTGCCTCGTGGGTTCGTTGATTGCGGATCACCTGCATCTTCCGCCGCTCGTGAGAAAGGTCATCGCCTATCATCACCATCCTCTCCATGCGATTTGGAATCTCCCCGCGGAGGGGCCCACGATCCAGGTCATTGCAGCCGTCAAGCTGGGAGATGTCGTGGCGCGGGCGTTTGAAGAGCGACTGGTTCCTCATCATGCCGCGTCCCAGGGACGCCCGTTGATGACGCCGGACATCGGAGCATTCCACTTGTTTTTTCCACAGCTCCCAGAGTTTTCCGTGCTCTTGAGCACTCTTGAACCAGAACTTCGGAAGTCGCATCAGTTTCTCTCCGCTTTCATGCCGTCCCGGGGAGCCTCTCCAGAAGACTCGTCTGTTGCTGGAAACCTCGACATGACCGCGACCTTTTCGGATGGGGGGCTCGCGGACTTTGGTCCGGTCACGGGTCCGCCGCAGTCGGGAAGTCATGGGGTGGGAGATGTGGTTCATGCCTCCGAGACCGGGGGGCCGGTGGGATGGATCTGCACCCACGGGGGAGCGCCCGGCACCTGGAAACCCTTCGGAGGAGAAGGGGGCCTGCCTGATTCGCGGCCTGTCGCGCCGCCTCTCTCCGCCGCACCGATTGCGTCGAAGCCTCCCGAATCTCTGGAGGATGGGGGGGAGGATGAGCGCCTTCGCAGGCTCTTTCATGAGTATCTCGACGCCCGCAAATCCTCTGGAGAGAGCGTGTCGCATGTGACGTGGCAGAAGTTTTCACGCAGCATTCGAAAACGCTATCCCGAGGGCGGGAAATCCCATGTGTTCCGGGTGGTTGTCCGAGATGATCGAGTGACGGTAGTCGCTCGTGGACGGGAGTTCGTTTCGCCACCGGAAGCAGGGACTTGAGAGGGGAAATTCCCGCGTTGCCGAAAATGTACTAGTCTAGGACGGAACCCGTTCTCATGCTCCAGGAGCCTTCATGCGCTTTCATGTACTGCACGTCGCGGTGATCAGTGTGCTGTTTCTGGTGGCGTGCGAAGAGAGCGAATCGTCGGAGGAGGGAGCGGCAGAAGCCGTGGAGGAGGCTGCCGAGAAGGCGAGTCCAGCCAAGGGGGACGACAAGCCCGGAAGTGTCCTCGGGAACAAGATTGTCGAGGACTACAAGACCTTCCTTGGCAAGGCGAAGAAGACCGTCCAGTCCAATCGTTCTCTGGATGAGATGTACACGCAGATCGTGGCGCTCCGAGCGCATTACACGCAGGTGATGGTCGTGCATGCCAAGGCGCGCATTGATCTTGGCAAGGACCACACGCGAGACGTGGACAAGATCGTGAACCGGGAGCGGGAAGTGCTCCCCATCAATCTCACGAACTGGATCCAGACGATGGCAGGCAAATACGCCTCGCTTCATCCCCGACTTGCCGAGTCACTGGTCGATCTGGCGGTCTTCATCAACTACTACAATCTCGATGAGCTGGAGAAGTCCGACCCAGACCGGGCAGCCAAGCTCAAGAAGATGCTCGCAGAACTGTAGCCGGCTCGAGAGTGTCCAGCGTACGAGTCCTCCCCCCCACAGGCGTCAGGGTCTGTGCTAAGGTGCCGCCTTCCTCTTCAGGTGGACCCCAAGGACGGACATGCGCACATCGAACATCTCATGGTTCTGGTTCGTCGCTCTTGCGACGTTGCTCTCTCTTCCCTGCTCTTTGATGGCTCAGCAGTGGCCCAATGGTCCGGACGAGGATCCGCAGGACGCTCCACCCAACGATCCTGGCTTTGCGAATGCGTGGAACCTCTGGTCGCATGTTCCCGCCGAATGGATCGAGAACAACCCCGACATCTCTGCTTCCGAGATCGCGCTCGGAACCGGGATTCATGCGGACAGGGCGTGGCAGCGGACGATTGGAGATCGCAGCGTGGTCGTGGCGGTCCTCGACAGCGGGATTCGCTGGAGTCACGACGATCTGCTGGGAAAGCATTACCTTCATCGCCCCGAACTGGATCATTACAAGCCGACGCAGGGGCCTGAGAGCACGGATCCCTTCGATGTGAACGGCGACGGCGTGTTCAACATCTTCGACTACAGTCATGCAGATCCGGATTTTGGTGCGGACAAGGATGTGAATGGAAACGGGCTCTTTGATCCGGGCGATCTCATTCAACTGGCCAGTGATGGTGTGGACGCGGATGACAATGGATTCATTGATGACATCAGCGGCTGGGATTTCTTCTTCAACGACAATGACCCGTTTGATGACACTGATTTTGGTCATGGCACAGGCGAGGCCCGGGACAGCGTGGCGGCTGGGAACAACGGAAAGGGTGAAATTGGTGTCTGTCCCGAGTGCTCGCTCCTCAACGTGCGCGTGGGAGACGCGTTTGTCGTGGATGCCAATGATTTCGCGGAAGGCGTGATTTTCGCGGTCGATTCCGGAGCGCTCGTGATTCAGGAGGCTCTCGGCTCATTGAACAACACCGCATACAGCCAGGCGGCCATTGAATATGCCTACGCCAACAATGTGGGGGTGGTTGCCAGCGCTGCGGATGAGTTGAGCTTTCATCACAACATGCCGGGAACGAACAATCACACGATGTACGTGCATGCGGTGGTCTACGATGGCTCCAAACCCCACAAATCCAGCACCTTCCTGAATTTCAACAACTGCACCAACTATGGGGGACAGTTGCTGCTCTCCACGCCCGGGACCGGGTGTTCGTCCGAGGCAACGGGCATTACCGCGGGGCATGTGGGGCTGATCTATTCGGCGGCGGTTCAGGCGGAATTGTCTCCTCCATTGAGCGCGGAGGAGGTTCGTGGGGTCCTCATCCAGAGCGCGGATGACATCGACGTCGCCGGAAGCGGGAGCGATGCCACCAAGTTTCCCAGTGGACCAGGCTGGGACATGCATTTCGGCTACGGGCGGAACAATGCCCGAACGTCGGTTGATCTCGTCCTCGACGATCGCATCCCACCGGAGGCGGATATCGTGCTTCCCCGCTGGTTTGAGGTGTTGCATATCGATCGCACGCCGAATGTCGTGATCGAAGGGCGCATTGGATCCCGCGTGGACGGGGAACCCGCGCGATACGCGAGCTACGAGTGGATCGTGGAATATGCTCACGGAGTGGATCCGAAGTCCGAATGGGTCCTGGTGGATGCGGGGACCACGTCGGGGATGGAGGGGGTCCTGACCACCTGGGATGTCGCGGAGGCTTCTGCG
>CAVOCR010000140.1:0-5834 GCA_963694245.1 Myxococcota bacterium | reverse complement strand
CGCGACGGTTGAGATGAGCTCCGCGACCCATGCATGCGCGATTTCAGGTGCATGGTCCCAGTCGTCAAGGGTCAGAATGACCGGGGATGTGGAGGCATCGATTCGTACGAGATTGAAGGCTGTTTGCAGCACACGGGTCGAGAAACCGGGGGAGGTAGTCGGATCAAACGACACTTCACCGGGATCCTGGGGGAGGTGCAGGAGAGGGCCGAGGAGTCGAATGGCCTCGGGAACCCGCTGGCTCTCCACGAGAGAGGGCAGCTCGGCGATCAGTCGCTGTCGGGCTTCTTTCGACGAGTCGGTCGATTTGATTCCAAAGCGCTGACGCAGGATTTGTGTCAGAGGGGCGGTGGCCCCTCCCAGGCGAGCGGGGAAGGCGGTACGAAGAATGCGGAAGTTGCGTCGTCGTGCGTCGATCAGATCGACGAATTCGTCCACGAGGCGGGTCTTTCCGACTCCCGAGACCCCCTCGACGGCGATGACACCGGCAGTCTGAGTCTGTGCGACAGAACGAGTGGCAGCGTAGAGCTGTTCAAGCGCATCTCTTCGGCCCACGAAGGGAGTCGTGGTCCCAAATATCTGCATGCGGACGTAGGTCGAAGGATCATTCGACATCGCTGGATTCCCGTTGATGGTTTCGGCGTGTTGGATGGTATCAGAGGTCGCAGAGGAGGTCGACTCCCCAGTGGTCAGGAGCCCAGGGCTTGCTCGAGATGACCGAGGTGGGGTATGGCGTCGTACATGGTCGTGTTTCGTCGAAATCTACTATTCGTCTGCGCTCTGCTCGTGGGGACGGGAGGCCTGCCCACGGAATCGTGGGCGGGGGAAAGTGCGCGTTCAGGCACCGTGGCCACGGAGAGCGGTCAAAAGAGGGCCAAACGCCCTCGACGGAAGAAGAGCAAGGCGTATCTTCACCGGGTGCAGGCCGGGGATGCGCTGTCGAAACTGGCCGTTCAGTATGGCGTGACGGTGGCGGAGATCAGGCGCTGGAACAAGTTGAAGAGCGACACCATCTATGTGGGGCGTGAACTTACGATTCACCCCCGGAAATCGGTGCGAAGCACGCGGACGCTTACCTATGTGGTTCAAAAAGGAGATACGCTGGGGGGAATCGCCGCCCGCTATCGAACGACCGTGAAGGCCTTGATGAAACGGAACGGCTTGCGGGATGCACGCCGTTTGCGCGCGGGTCAGAAGTTGAAGATTCGCACCCGGGCACCTGCGATTCTCAGTGATTCCCGCGGGAAACCTCAGAAAGGCACTTTGAAGCATGGGGAGCAGCTGCCCAGCAATGCCCGATGCTATCGCGTGAAGAGACTCCACAATACCTGGGGGACGAATGAGACGATTGAACAACTCGTCCATGCGATCAGCGAGGTCTGTGGACAGCGCTCGCTCTGGCGTGGTCGGAAGGGGGGGAAGCCCCAGCCTCTGATTGTCGGTGACATCAGCAGGAAAGGCGGTGGCCGCCTCACACGACACGTGTCTCATCAGACAGGTCGTGACGCCGACCTGGGCTTCTATTTCCGCAAGGGAACCCCGGGAGATTTCAAGAAGGCGACGAGGAAAAACCTGGATTACAAGGCGACGTGGGGACTCATCAACGCATTTCGGAAGAGGGATTCCTACGATTACATCTTCATCGATCGACAGGTCCAGCGTTGGATCGGGGATTGGCTGGTCAAGACGGGGCGGATGAGTCGCAAGGGGGTCAAGAAAGTGTTCTCGTATCGCGGAAGCTCCCGGGCACGAATTCGCCACGAGCCGGGCCATCGAGACCACATGCACATTCGATTTCGCTGTCCCAGTTCCGACAAGAACTGCCACTAGTGGTGAGAAGGGATTGACAAACCCCGCAGCCATCGGGGATAGTCCCTCAGCCCGCAACTGGGTTATCCGCTAAGTGCTTGTATTTAAAGGGGAAGTCGCCCCTTGGAGGTGGGATTCATCATGGCCAATGTCAAGGATGTATCGAAGTACGGAACCAAGCTTTCCTGCTATTCGTGTGAAGCGCGGTTCTATGACTTGAACAAGGCGGACCCCGTGTGTCCCCGATGCGGGACAGTCTGGGCAGAGTCCGAACCGGAGCCCGAGCCGGAGCCGGAACCGGAGCCCGAGCCGGTCGCGAAGCCCACTCCAGTGGTGGATGCCGAGGCTGCAGACGGGGATGACGCGATCGCAGAGATCGATGACGACCTCGAAGATGACGATGTCGAGGAAATGCCCGACGACATCGCCAAGGATCTTGCTCAGGATGCCCCAGAGGCGAATGAGGAAGCCGAGCCCGAAGTCTCAGAACCGGCCGAGTGAATGGAGGGGGCAACCCCTCTTTCCGACGTGCCGGTTTATTCGATGTCGTAGTGGCTGTACTGCATTGTGAAGCTTCCCCGCCCCTGGGAGAGCGAGCGGAGTTCGGTGCTATAGCCGAACATCCTCTCCAGGCTGACCATGGCATGGATTCGGCTGGCCGAATCGATTTCCGACACATCCTCAATTCGCCCATGACGGGTATTCAGACTGCCGATCACATCGCCGACATGCTCTGTGGGCACCACCACCTCCACGGTCATCATGGGGTGCAGCAATTGGGGTGAGGCACCTGAGAGCGCTTTTCGAACCGCAGTGCTCGCGGCGATGCGATAGCCGAGAGGGCGAGAAGCTCCGGGACGGGTGGTTCCCCCGAGGAATGTGACCAGGAGGTCGTCTGTCTCAAATCCATGGAGCGGACCCGCAGCAGTTCCTTCCAGGCAGCCCGTCTCGATCGCCTGGAGATAGGGCTCCGTGAAGGCCTCTTCCACGCATTCGTTCGAGAACTGGATTCCACTGCCTCGTTCTCCTGGGGAGACGCGCACGTGCGCATTACCGAAGATTTTCTCGTCTTCCGTCTCCCGGTCGAATGTCTCCTCGGCCTCCGAAATCGCGGTGATGGTCTCCCGATGAACGACTTGTGGCGTGCCCACGTTGACTTCGATGTTGTACTCGCGCCGGAGCCGATCGACCATGATGTCGAGGTGGAGTTCCCCCATTCCTCGAATCAGGGTCTGCCCTGTTTCATTGTCCTCCTCGTCATCAAATCGGACACAGAAGGTCGGGTCCTCATCGGCATATTTCCGGAGCGACTCGTCGAGCTTTTCCTTGTCGCGGAGACTCATGGGCTCAATGGCCTGGGAGATCACCGGTTCATAGCTGCTGATGGGTTCGACTTCGATGGGCGCGTTGACGGGAGAGAGGGTCTCCCCTGTACGCGTCTTCCGCAGGCCCAGTACGCCCACGATCTGTCCAGCTTTTGCCGATTCGACACGCTTGCGTGTCTTGGAGTGCAGGACGAAGAGTCGGGAGATCTTCTCCTTGATGCCCTGGGATGCATTGTAAACCGTGTCGCCGGCTCCGAGCTTTCCAGAATAGAGACGGACGAACACGAGGCGTCGTCCATCGTCCATCATGGAGACTTTGAACGCCAGTGCACACAGGGGTTCCTTTTCGTCGGGAGCTCGGGATTCCGTGGCCCCGCTATTGGGGTTGACTCCCTCGATGGGAGGAAGATCCAGCGGGCTGGGAAGGCATCGGATCACGGCATCGAGGACGGGAGGCACTCCCACGTTGCGAAGGGCGCTTCCACAGAGAACGGGGACCAGCTTGTTCGTGGTGCATCCGTCTCGCAGCGCTTCCCAGATGTCCTCTTCACTGATGTCTTCTCCCTCGAGATATTGGAGCGCAATCGTGTCCGAGTGATCGGCGAGGCATTCCAGAAGGGCTTCGCGTGCGAGGTCCGCGTCGTCCGAGACCTCCGCGGGGATCGCGTCGAGTTCCGTGCACTCGCGTGGGTCGTCACTTTCCCAGACCCGTGCCTTCATGGCCACGAGGTCGACGTTTCCACGAAATTCCCCTTCTTCGCCGATCGGAATTTGAATGGGGATGATGGTCTGGGCAAATCGGGAGCGCATGGATTCGACTGCGTTCTCAAAGTTCGCGCCGAGGCGATCCATTTTGTTGATGAAGCCGATTCGGGGGACACGGTAGCTGTCCGCCTGACGCCAGACGGTTTCGCTCTGGGGTTCGACTCCGCTGACGCCGTCGAAGACCGCCACAGCGCCATCGAGTACGCGCAGACTGCGCTCCACCTCCATGGTGAAGTCCACGTGCCCCGGTGTATCGATGAGGTTGAAGTTGTGATCGTCCCATTCGAGCACGGTGGCGGCAGACGTGATGGTGATTCCCCGTTCCTGCTCCTGAGGCATCCAGTCCATGACGGCTTCGCCATCGTGGACCTCTCCCATTTTGTGGGAGCGTCCCGTGACGTAGAGAAGACGTTCCGTCAGGGTGGTTTTCCCAGCATCGATATGGGCCATGATTCCGATGTTGCGCGTTCTGCGCAGCCATGTCGGGCCTTGTTTGCTCATGAGGCACCTGCTCCACTGCTTTCTATCGGTTCGTCATAGTATGGATTTCGCAGCGTTTGCATAGGCCAGGGGGAGCCTCAGGCGAGATCGTGGTGGGATCCTCTTGACGCCGGGTCGGTTGCTGACAGATGTTCGGGCGTCTTGCGGCACCCAGAGTGGTGGGGATTCAGCCGCGAACAAGGGACGGGAAAGCCCATGTCGAAACGCGATTATTATGAAGTACTCGAGGTGCCTCGCGACGCGCAGGGCCCCGAGATCAAGAAGGCGTATCGCGCCAAGGCCGTGCGTTTTCATCCCGATCGCAATCCCGATGATCCGGATGCCGCCGACCATTTCAAGGAGGCCGCGGAGGCCTATGAGGTGCTTTCCAACGAGAAGAAGCGCTCTCTGTATGATCGTTTCGGACATGAGGGCCTCTCCGGGCGTGGTCATTCGGGCTTCCAGGGGGTGGACGACATCTTTTCCAATTTTGGAGACATCTTTGGAGACATCTTCGGGGGAGGGCGGTCTCGCGGGAGACGGCAGGGCGCCGATCTTCGATACGATCTGGAGATCTCGTTTGAGGACGCAGCCTTTGGAACCCGGAAGGAATTGACCCTGGAAGGAGAGGAGGACTGCTCGGATTGCACTGGAACTGGTGCCCGTGATGGCTCCGCCCTCGATGTCTGTGGGACCTGCCAGGGACGCGGTGAGGTCGTTCGGAATCAGGGCTTCTTCATGCTGCGAACCCCCTGCAACGCCTGTGGCGGTCAAGGCCGCGTCATTCGAGAGCGTTGCGGCGGTTGCAAGGGGCGTGGTCAGGTGCGGACCCGGCGGACCATCAACGTCAAGATTCCCGCCGGAGTCGACACTGGAACCCGCATTCGGCTCTCGGGCGAAGGGGAGCGTGGCCCCCAGGGAGTTCCACCGGGAGACCTGTACGTGGGGATCCATGTGCAGGCCCACCCGCGTCTTGAGCGCGATGGAATTCAGGTGCACTCGATCGAAGAGGTGGACTTCATCACGGCGACTCTCGGGGGACGTCTGGATGTGGAGACATTGCACGGAAGTCAGACGGTTCAGGTTCCTTCAGGCAGTCAGCCTTCGGATCGGGTCGTGCTCGAGGGAATGGGGATTCCGGAGCTTCAAGGAGGGGGGAAGGGCGACCATGTGGTGCATGTTCGCGTGGTGATTCCAACAAGTCTCACTCCTGAGGCCGAGCAGGCGCTTCGCGACTTGCGGGAGCTTCTCGATTGACGGCACGTCGACTCCCCGATCAGTGGCTCGGTCGCTACCGTCTCTGTCGCCAGCTGAGCGTGGGCGGCATGGCGGTGGTGTGGTACGCGAAGAGTTATTCGGACCAGGCGTTTGAGAAGGAAGTCGCCCTCAAGCAGATCCTCCCGCACATCGCCGAGGATCAGGAACTCTTCGACATGTTCATCGAGGAGGCTCGTG
>CAVOCR010000139.1:0-5859 GCA_963694245.1 Myxococcota bacterium | reverse complement strand
CGATCGCTCCGGAAGTCCTCAGATCCATGTGATGAACATCTGGGGGGGCAACCTTCGCCGCGTCTCGAAGAATCATGGCTACGCCACCAGTCCCGCGTGGAGCCCCCACGGCAATGAAATCGTGTACAACGCCATGATGGAAGGCGGACGATTCGACCTCTTTGTCCTCAATGAGAAAACCGGTGCTGTCCGCCGACTCACCCATGGGTCCGGGAGCAATGAAGACCCCTCCTGGTCCCCGGACGGTCGGCAAATCGTGTTTTCCAGCGGTCGCAAAGAGCGGGGCGGGAAGAAAAATCGCCAGCTCTACATCATCGGAGCCAGTGGCGGAAAAGCGCATCAAATCTCCCGTGGAAAGGTCGACTATTTCACGCCGACCTGGTCCAACCGCTGAATTCGCACCCGGTTTCCCCTGTTCACGCTGAAACGGGATTGACGCCTGTCTGCGCGCCTGTTAATCCTTCGGGCGCCAGGACGAAAGCCGCTCTTTGACACATTCTGGAGCCACAATAGATGTCGACTCGCCGCCCCCTTCTCATGGCCCCCTCGATCCTTTCAGCGGACTTCTGTCGGCTGGGCGAGGAGGTCAAGGCCGTGGAAGACGGCGGCGCGGACTGGATTCATGTGGACGTGATGGATGGGCATTTCGTCCCGAACATCACCATCGGCATCCCGGTCGTCAAGAGCCTGAAAGCGGTCGCTCGGCGCCCGCTGGATGTTCACCTGATGATCGAAGATGCCGGAACGTACGCGAGTCAGTTCGTGGCAGCGGGGGCCGACCGGGTCTCCGTGCACGTCGAAGCCTGTCCGCATCTCCATCGCACGGTCCACAGCGTGAAGGAGGCCGGGGGAAAGGTGGGCGTCGTCCTGAATCCGGGAACAGCGCCTGAATCCATCCGGCCCATCCTTCGAGAGCTGGATCATGTCCTCCTGATGACGGTGAACCCCGGATTCGGAGGACAGAAGTTCATCCCAGAGGTGCTCCCGCGCATCTCGACCATTCGAAACTGGATCCTCGAGGACGGTCTCGATGTGGACATTCAAGTCGATGGTGGCATCTCCACTCAAACCATTGGGGCCGCACGAGCTGCAGGTGCCAATGTGTTCGTGGCGGGTTCCGCCATCTTCCGGTCGGAAGACTACAAAGCCATGATGATGGCCATGCGTCATCAAGCCGATGCGGAGGTCACTCCGTAGCGGTCATCTGGCGGGGCGTAGCGCAGCCTGGTAGCGCGCTTGCTTCGGGAGCAAGAAGTCGCTGGTTCGAATCCAGTCGCCCCGACCACCGAGAACCCCGCAAGGTCTTGAACCTTGCGGGGTTTTTTCTTGTCCGCTTCCGCGCTCCGCGCATTCCACACAGGGAGACAGGACCTCTTCCTCCGAGGACACGCACACCGGTCCTTGAACCGCCCCGGACGCCCGTGGTAGTTTTCACGTCGCATGCGCACACTTTTCTTCCATATCGGAATGGCGACCCTCTTCACCGCTGGATGCGGCGGAACGCTGGAGGCCCAATCAGGCCCGGATGCCCATCGCCATCAAGCGGCGCCAGCCGTCTTCAACGCCTGGATTCCTGACGAGATCTCCCGCACGGATGAAGACGCGACAGACTGGAAATCCTTTCAAATCTCTGCGGCCACGCCTGTCACGATTCAAGTCCAATTCACCGACCCCGATGTGAAGGCCACCGTTTCCCTCCACGACATTCATGGAATGCCCGTCGCACGGAAAAGCACCCAGAAGGGGCAGGCAGGCCCCCTCATGCTGACAGGGCCCGTCCCTCCCGGAATGAACTTCATTCGAATCCACTGCACTGGTGGCAGCGACGCCAGTGAATATGCCCTCCAAATTGCCCTCGGTGACTCGAGCGGCACGCCACCGAGACCCTTCTGATGCATGTCCTCGAGAGCCATGGCGCGACCGATGACGGTCGAAAACGCGACCACAATGAAGATGCCTTCGCGATTGACAATGAGACCTCCCTCTACGTCCTCTGCGACGGAATGGGCGGTCATGCCTCCGGGGAGGTGGCGAGCGAAATCGCGGTCACCGAACTGATCCGTTTCTACAGTGAAATCTGTAGAGAAGACGGATTCGAATGGCCCTGGCCCACCGCTTCGGAAAACGCGAATTTTGAACATCGGGCCCTCCACAACGCGATTCTCCATGCCAACGAGCGCATCTACGTCGAATCGATGAAGGATGCGAAACTCGAAGGCATGGGAACGACCGTGTGCGCCATCGCGCAGAAGGACGATCGCCTTGTCCTCGGATGGGTGGGCGACAGTCGCATCTATCGTCTTCGTGGAAATCAGATCCGCCAGCTCACTGAAGATCACTCCCTCATCAATCACTACCGACGCCTTGGAAAGAGCGAAGAGGAGCTGGCGCAGCTGGAAGGTCGGAAGAACGTCATCGTGCGTGCCCTCGGACTGAAGGATCATGTGGACGTCGATCTGCTGGAAACCGACGTCAGCCCCGGCGACATCCTTCTCATGTGCTCGGATGGCCTCACCGACCTCGTCGAGGACTGGGTGATTGAAGGCGTTCTCACGAGCTGGGAGGGCGGAATTGAAGGCGTGGCGGACACCCTGATTCGCCTGGCCAATGAGCGAGGCGGAAAAGACAACATCACAGTGCTGATCTGCCGTATGCCTGCCGCGCCGGAAGAGTCGATGGAATTCGAGCCTGGAGAGGACTTCACGACCGAAGGCCGGTCCACCCGCCCGATCCGAAAATCCTCTCCCATCGATGTGGTGGTCTCCAGCGGAGAGACCTCCTTTTCTTCCGAACGCACCCCGGAGAAGACACGCGCCAGCGAGACTCCGCCCGCTCATCCCCCCGCGACACCTCCTCCGCCCCCTCGAGCGACTCCGGCGGACGCTCCCTTGAACCTGATACCGCCTGCGGAGGATTCCCTTCTGGAGAGACCCACGGCAAGGGAAACGCACGAAACTGGCATGGTGAGCCCCATCGCGGACAGCACCAGCCCCGTGTCCCAATGGACGGAAAACGCTGAGCTGCGAGTCATTTTTGATGAGGCGCGTCCGGCCAGTCTCCCGAATGAAGACGACTGATTCAGTCGATTTCCAACATTCCGAAACGCCCCTCGCCCGACTCGAATGCCGCGGGGACGGGAGGAGTCTCCCCGGATCCGGCTGGCGTGGGAGAGGGCCCCGAGAGCGCGTTCACCTCCTGCTCCGAGCGCCGGCCAACAGCGGGTGGGCGTGACGCGGGGCTCGGACCTTCAATCCGAATCTCGCGCTCTCCATCGAGAAGATGCACAACCCCATCCCGGATGATCAGACGATCGAGCTCCGGATGGCTGTGTTGCTGCTTGAGTGTTTGAATCAGCTGCGCGAATCCCTGACCCGCGCCACCGGGAGGCGTCATCGCTCCGAAAGAGCCCATGGGCTGCCGTGCGCGACGAGTTCGCTGGGTCCGCATCCACCCCAACGCCCCTGCACAGCGCTCCCAACCGATGCGCTCGACCGCAAGGACCAGCGCAGAAGGCATCTCCAGCTCATCCGCGTCCTCGCTTTCCGTCGGAAACTGGAACTGAACGTATCCTTCCGGGGTGTTCGGGTCGACTCGACTCCCCGCCGTCAACTTGATCTTGCCCCCCCCGAGAGGGAGCGTGGTGTCCCTGAGATTTGCACCACGCAAATCCACATCCACGAGGACGGCACCACTCAAGTCTGCGCCCTGAAGATTCGCATCCCGCAAATCGACTCCGACGAGCAGAGCATTCCGAAAACTCGCACCGGCGAGATTGGTGCTGCCCAGTCGCGGGTCCGCAAACACGGAATCCACGATGACGGCACCCTCCAGTCGAGTGCGGCCCATGTCCGTGGATTCAAAGCGACATCCGACAATGTCCGCACCCGTGAAATCACCATTGGTCGCGCAGCAGTCCAGAAACTGAACGCCGTTGAGGACCGCTTGCCCCCACCGGGTTTCGATGAAATCGCAGCCTCTCAAGGAGACATCCACCCAACGCGACTGCTCTAGAAGAGTCCCTCGGAGCGATGCCCCGGAGATGGTTGCGTCACGCCAGCGCGACGCGCCGAGATCCACGTTCGCAAACTCAACGCCGCGAAGCGCCACCTGATCAAACCGCCAGGACGGCATGTTCAAGGAGCGCAGATCCACATTCTCGATTCGATGATCGCGAATCGTAGGCCCGGCTTCCTGGACCGCCTCTCGTGTTTCCAACAATCCAGACACCACTGATTCTCCTCGACGACGGAGGCACGATAGCATGGGACCTCATTCCGCGCATCCTCTCAGGAACGCGGCATGAGAGCGCCCCAGTCAGTCGGAGGAGAGGCTTCCAGCGTCATGCGTTCACGTAGAGTCGGATGGTCAAACGAGAGCTTCCAGGCATGCAACGCGATACGCCCCCCACCCTCGGGTGAACCGTATTTCCGATCCCCCAGGATGGGACATCCGAGGGCCGCCAACTGCGCCCGAATCTGATGAGGTCTCCCCGTCTCCGGATGAACCTCGAGAAGCGCCTCTCCCGCCTTCGATTCCAGGACGCGGTAGCGCGTGACGGCCTCCCGGGTTCCGGGCCCCGGACGCGAATGCACGGTGACCCGCCGCGTCCGCTCATTCTTGACCAGGTGATGCCGCAACTCACCGCGTTCCTCGGGAGGCGGAGGCGAAACCCGCGCCAGGTAGACCTTTTCCACCGTTCGGCCTGCCCACTGCGGAGAGAGACGGGATGCAGACTTGCTCGTCCGTGCAAACACCACAACGCCAGAGACATTGCGATCGATCCGATGCACAAGTCCGCAGAAGACGGCGCCATCGAACTTCCCCTTCTCCCGACGAATCCAGCTGCGTGCCCAGTCGAGAAGGCTCGAGGCCCCTGAATCATCAGGCTGAGTCGGCATCCCGACCGGCTTCCGAAGTGCGAGGACATGATTGTCCGCATGCAGCACCACGACTTTCGCATCCAACTCGTCCATCTTCTCCTCCCCAGGCCCCCCCCCTTCTGAAAGGGGCGAGAACTCCTCGCTTCCGATCATGAGGTCACGTGGAACAGAAACGCAACCTGCTCGACACACCCCCGACCCCGTGCCACGATGCCGCCATGAACGATCAGAGACGCCAGTCCCTCTCCGCACCAAGAGGCCCCATTCGCACCAGCGGGGACCCTGCGAAATGCGAAGCGCTCAAGACCACGTTCAACACCGTCAAGGACACGGACTGGCGCGAAGACATCCATGGCTTCCATTCCTATCCCGGACGAATGCATCCGGCGGTGCCACGCGTTCTCCTCCGCACCCTTTCCGGGGAGGGACTCCGGGTCCTCGACCCATTCTGCGGGAGTGGAACGACTCTCGTCGAAGCGATGGCGGCCGGACACCAGGGCATCGGAGCCGACATCCATCCACTGGCTGTTCGCATCGCACGCATCAAATGCAGCCATTGGTCTGAAGAGGAGCTCCAACGCCTGCTCACCATCCTCCATGTCGTGGGCGAGAGCGCTCTGGAGAAGGCGAGCACCAAAGCAAAGACCACCTCCAGCCGACGTCCGCACCCGAAGGAGCGGGACTGGTTCCAGCCGCATATCCGCTACGAGCTGGCCAATCTCATGGAGGGACTCGCAGAAGTCGAGTGGTCCCGAGGCCACGACGCGTTGGAGATGATCCTCTCCTCGATGCTCGTGAAAGTCAGCAATCGCCGCTCGGACTCCAGCGGAAGAATCGAACGCAAGCAGCTGGCCCGGGGATTCACCAGCCAATTCTTCATGCGTCGCGGAGAAGAACTGGTCGAGCAGCTGGCGCTCTTTGGCCAGCGTCTCCCCGAAGGCGCGCGCTCCCCGAAGATCCGAATTGGCGATGCGCGTAC
>CAVOCR010000138.1:0-5862 GCA_963694245.1 Myxococcota bacterium | reverse complement strand
GAGACGTTCCCGAATCGCAATCCGACTCGCCGCATCCTCACTCCAGAGAATCTCCAGCAAATCGAGCGTCGCGTTCCGAGCGGTCGGCTCCTCATGAATCGCGACTGCGAGGTCCGCGGCGTCGGGATCCAGGCGTATCGAAGCGATCGTCAACAGGAGATCACAGTCCAACTCCGAAAGCCCATGTGCCTTGCGCTCTGACAGCAGAATCGCGGACTCCCCGAGCGATTCCCGCAACTGCTGAGACGCTCGTTCCGCAGCCTGATGCTCCTGAAAACGGTGCATCACCGACTCTGCACCGATCCGGCTCTCCATCCGCTGTGCACCACGCCAGATGATCCGCGCACGGATGCGAGCCAGTTCCACGGTCAATGGATCCCGTTCGTCTGCCCTCATCTTCTGATCCTGCTTCTCGTCCACGCGTACCTCCCCCTCGACACCGTGGAGTGTATCCCGCACGACAAAGCTTGTCATCGCTCGTCTGGTCTACTTGCTTGAGAGGAAGGCCGAACCTACACTGCACTCCCCGAAAGACTGGGACCCATGGAGAACGATTGCGCCACCTGACTCCCCGCATGGTCATCGCTGCCATCAGCTACCTGGGCGTGGCCTGTCTGTTTCTGATGACCGATTTCGGAGATCGCGGATTCTATTTCACCTCCTCCGAACTCGCAGCCTCCACCGAGGACGAACCCCTCTCCGAAGAGGATTATGAACTCCGGGAACTCTCGCTTCTAAACCGCTCTGTGGGCTACATTCGGAGCCATTATGTCGAACCGTCCCGTGTGATCCCAAAGAACATGCTGGTCGGAGCGCTCACGCTCGTGCAGCAAACCATTGCGGAAGTTCTTGTCGTGGTCGAGCGAGATGACAACGGAGAGCCTCTTGCCGTTCAGCTCCTGGTGGATCGAGAGACCCTCCGCATCGAATTGCAGGACATTCACGATCTCTATGAAATGACCTGGCGATTGAAGGACGCCCTGATCTTCATGGACACCCATCTCCCCTCTGACGTGCCGCGGGGAGATGTCGAATACGCCGCCGTCAATGGAATGCTGGACACGCTGGATCCACACAGTGTCCTGCTCGAGCCCCGAACGTACACACAGATGCAGGTCGGAACCTCTGGACGCTTCGGAGGACTCGGCATCGTGATCTCCACCCGAGGCGGAGATCTGACGATCATGACGGTGCTCCCCGGCACCCCCGCTTACCGGGGAGGCCTCAAGAATCTGGACCGCATCGCGCAAATTGGAGATGAATCCACGATCAACATGACCCTGAACGACGCGGTGAACCGTCTCCGTGGGGAAGTCGACACCGAGGTCGAAATCCAGGTCCTCCGCAAGGGATGGGATGAGCCCCGGGCATTCACCATCATGCGAGAAATCATCGTCATCGATGCCGTCCAGCACACCTCGCTCTCAGACGGCATCGGCTTCGTGAAGATCAAGAACTTCCAGCAGAACACCTTCCGGGAGCTGAATGAGGCACTGACCGAACTCAAGGACGAAGGCGCCCTCACCCGGGGGCTCGTGATCGATCTTCGCGACGACCCCGGTGGACTCCTCGACCAGGCCGTTCAAATCAGCGATCTCTTTCTCAACAAGGGCACCATCGTCACCACCGTGGGAGGAGGTGCACGGATCCGGGAGGAGAAGAAGGCGACCCGGAGAAACACACTCGCCCGCGTCCCCATCGCCGTCCTCGTGAACAGTGGGAGCGCAAGTGCTTCCGAGATCGTGACGGGAGCGCTGAAGAACAACGATCGGGCCGTGGTGCTCGGAGAGCAGACCTTCGGGAAGGGAACCGTTCAGGTCTTCTACGAACTCGAAGACCCTCTTCACCGCATCGCCGGTCTGAAACTCACGATCGCCCAGTACCTGACCCCGGGAGATGAATCGATCCAGTCCATTGGGATCGTGCCGGATGTCGTCATGTACCCCGTCATTCTCGTTCCCGAGGCTCTGGATCTGCACGTCAGCCCCAAGGATCTCTCCGGAGAAAAAGACCCCGAAGATCCCCTGGCCAACGAGCGGGAAAAAGCCGGAATGAACGCCCATGTGTTGCGTTACTACGACGCTGAAATTGAGAAGAACGTGCGGGAAAATGCGGCCCTGGACGAGGGACAGGTGAAACCGGAGGTCGACGAGGAGGAGGTCAAACGAGGCTACAACGAAATCAAAATCGACTATCCCATCCGTTTCGCCAAGCGCTTCCTCCTCATCGCCGGAGACAAATCCCGAAAGACCATGCTGGAACGCGCAACAGGCCTTCTGAAAGAAGAGGAGAAAGAACAGGAAGAGCACATCCACAGCCGACTCACGACAGAAGGAATCGACTGGCGAAGCGGAGAGGGCACCTCCACCCTCCGCGCCACCCTGGCTCCCATCGATGAAGACGGGAATGCCCTCGATCGCCCCATTGAGGCCGGAGAGAAGCTTCGACTCAGAGCCTCACTGACCAACACGGGCACCAGTCCTCTTCACCGCGTCCGCGCCCTCAGCGAGAGCGACTATCCCCGCCTGGACAATCGCGAGTGGATTTTCGGCCGCCTCGATCCCGGTGAAACCCGCTTTTGGGACGTCATCATCCGAATTCCCCGAAATGCCCGCAGCCGAGAAGTACCGGTGACGATCCGATGCTTCTCAGACGAAATCGACCTCAAATCCTCCGCCGAACTCTGGGTGAAAACCCGCGCCCGGACCTCTCCACGATTCGCGATGACATGGCAGTTGCGTGACCAGCAGAGTGGAAACGGAGATGGCCTTCTCCAGATGAACGAGAACGTCGAACTCGTCGTCACCCTCCACAATGTCGGCGCGGGAGCCGCCCACAAGATCCGAGCGCCCCTCAAGAACCTGAGTTTTGAAGGCGCGTTCCTCTCGTCGGGAACCGGTCAGCTCGAGGGGCTCGCACCCGGGGAGTCCGGGAGCCTTGTGTACGCTTTCCGTGCACAGGACAAACTCTCAAAAGGAGTGGTCGAGCTGGAACTCGACATCATCGAAACCGTTCTCCGTTCCCGAACCCGGTTCTCCATCCAGGTCCCGGTCATGGGGGCCGATGGCCAGATCCTGGTCCCCGGAACCTCGAAGGTGCGTGCGCTCAAGGCCGTGGCGCTGCACGCCGGAGCCTCCTCCAGCAGCCACATCATCGCGAGCACCCCGGCGGAGTCCATTCTCGAGACGAATGCACGTCGAGGAGACTGGCTTCGCGGGGTCTACGGAGACAATCTCGGCGCCTGGATACACACCACGAACACAGCCCCTGTCTCCTCGGGAGAGGCCACGCAACCCGTCCCTCTCTGGAGCGCAGTCTCTCCTGAAATCATCCTCGAGAAAGATTCCAGGGAGCGACTCCAAACCGACGCCAGGACCTTCTCGCTCCAGGGTGCCATCCACTTTGCCGCCTCGGAGCCCACGCGGCGAGACTTCTATATCTACCGAAACGACGAGAAGATCCACTTTCAGAGCGGACCGGTGGAGACTTCTGAGGCCATTCAAATCCCGTTCGCGCTCGACATTCCCCTCGAAGATGGCGTGAACACGATCACCCTCTACGCACGCTCGGGACACGACCTGTACTCTCAAGAACAAATCATCGTGTACCACCGCAGCATCATTCCCACTGAATGATGATTCATTGATTTTCCATTCAGCCTTGCGGATCCCTGCGTTGATCGGGTAAAACCCCAAATGAATGGTGGTTCAGTACGGATGCAGGTCGCCGTGACCCCGCACACGCTCCATGAACGAGCAAGTGGCGGACCGGAACCCCCCACAGTCGCACGTGCCAGGAGGCAAAGATGACAGACGCGTACATTCTTGAGGCGGTGAGAACGGCCATCGGAAAACGAGGAGGCGCGCTCTCCAGCATCCGTCCCGATGACCTCGCGGGCGCAACGCTCCGGGGTCTCGTCGATCGAGCCGGCGTCGAGGACGCGGAGATCGAGGACGTGATCATGGGCTGCGTCACCCAGATCGACGAGCAGGGCTTCAACATCGGCCGCATGGCGGCCCTCGCGGCCGGATTCCCGGTCTCGGTGCCGGGGACCACGGTCAACCGCATGTGTGCGTCCAGCCTCCAGTCGACCAATTTCGCGGCCCAGGCGGTCATGAGCGGCGCGATGGACATGGTGATCGGAGCGGGCGTCGAATCCATGAGCCGCGTCGCCATGGGATCCGACGGGGGTTCGATCTCGGACTCGATCGGAAAGCGATTCGACATCATCCCGCAGGGACTCTCTGCCGAACTCATCTGCGATCGATGGAGCCTCAGCCGGGAATCCCTGGACCAGCTCAGCTTTGACAGTCACCAACGTGCACTCAAGGCTTCTGCGGAAGGCCATTATGCCCGGGAGATTCTCCCCATCGATGTCACCGTCGACGGCGAAACGACCTCGTTTGCGACCGATCAGGGACCCCGAGCCAACACAACGATCGAGAAGCTCCACTCATTGAAACCGGCGTTTCGGGAAGATGGGCGCATCACAGCGGCGTCTTCCTCTCAGATCTCAGATGGCGCCTCTGCCATTCTGGTCGGTTCAGGGGCCAAAGCAGACGAGCTGGGGTTGAAGAAGCGCGCGCGTTTCCGATCCATGGCCGTGGCGGGCGTGGACCCGACCATCATGCTGACGGGCGTCATCCCCGCGACGGAAAAAGCCTTGAAGAAAGCCGGAATGAACATCGGTGACGTGGACCTCTTTGAGGTCAACGAGGCCTTCGCCTCCGTGGTGCTGGCCTGGTCGGCGGACACCGGTGGAGATCTCGCAAAGACGAACGTCAACGGGGGAGCGATGGCGCTTGGACACCCCCTGGGATGCAGTGGAGCCCGCCTCGTCACGACACTCCTCCACGAGATGGAGCGTCAAGACAAGAACGTGGGACTCGCGACGTTGTGCATTGGATTTGGAATGGCCGTGGCCACCGTGATCGAGCGCGTCTAGACCGCCGAGAACACACACAGTGAGGAGAGAGGACATGGGTCTTTTGAATGGAAAGGTCGTAATCGTCACGGGCGCAGGAGGGGGCCTCGGCCGCACCCACGCGCTCGCCTTTGCCGCAGAAGGAGCGCAGGTCGTGGTCAACGACCTCGGCGGCTCGAAGGACGGCACAGGCGCGGGCACCGCGATGGCAGATGCCGTGGTCAATGAAATCAAGGAAGCAGGCGGTGAAGCCGTTGCCAACCATGCATCGGTCGCCGACGCCGAGGGCGCTCAAAGCATCATGCAGAGCGCATTGGACGCGTTTGGGCGCATCGACATCCTGGTCAACAACGCCGGAATTCTGCGTGATCGGACCCTTCTCAAGATGGAGGATTCCGAATACGACCTCGTCATGACCGTCCATTCCCGAGGGACCTACCTCTGCACGAAAGCGGCAGGAATGTACTTCCGGGAAGCCGGCCACGGCGGTGCCATCATCAACACGACCAGCTACTCGGGTCTGGTGGGCAATTTCGGACAATCCAATTACGCGATGGCGAAAGCCGGAATCGCGGGATTCACCCGAACCATTGCCCAGGAATTCGGGCGCATGGGTGTCACGGTCAACGCCGTCGCCCCCATGGCAAAGACCCGCATGACCGAGGGCATCGCCGCGGTCCCAGACGACATCACGCCAGAGCAGATCTCGCCGTTTGTCGTCTTTCTGGGAACCGAAGCGGCCGCGGATCTGACGGGACGCATCTTCGGACTCCATGGACCCCAGATCTTCGAATACCGCATGATCATGACCGACGGAGCGACCCTGAAAGAGGGCATCTGGACCCTCGACGAAATCGCCGGGAGAATGGATGAGATCACCGCTCTTCCCCACGAAAAAGAAGCCAGTGGTGGCGAGTCGGGAGGAGCCACTCCCGAAG
>CAVOCR010000137.1:0-5865 GCA_963694245.1 Myxococcota bacterium | reverse complement strand
CAACGAGCTCACAAGGAGGGCCGCGAGCTTGTCGTCTACGTCGGAGCCCCGTGGTGCGAGCCGTGCAAGCGCTTCCACGAAGCCATCGAAATGGGAGCCCTGGACGAAGTCTTCCCCACGCTCCGCCTTCTCGAATTCGACCGCGGAGACGACGAGAGCCGTCTTGCGGCAGACGGATACCTCTCCCGATTGATCCCCCTCTTCGTGATTCCCCAGGCAGACGGGCGCGCGTCGGAACAACGGTTCGAAGGCTCCATCAAGGGACCGGGCGCCATTTCCAACATCGTACCCCGACTAAAGCGCATGCTGGCGACTCCCCGAACAGAGCCGTGACTTCAACGTGGACAGTCCCTGATGCCCGTACTATAACCAGGCCAACGACGGACGAGGGCGCATGAGCAAATCACATCCCAATCGCGATCGACTGGACCTGCTCAACCAGGCCGCTGAACTCGGTGGTGGGCAGGCTCGTATCGACAAACGCCATGAGGCGGGCCGATACACGGCACGGGAACGCATCGATCTCCTCCTGGATCCGGGCACCTTCGTGGAGGTCGACAAGCTGATGACGCATCAGTGCACCGACTTCGGAATGGAGGAGAAGAAAGTCCCCGGTGATGGTGTCGTCACCGGACATGGATTCATCGATGGGCGCCCCGTCCACATCTTCTCTCAGGACGCGACCTATCACGGGGGCTCACTCTCCGGAGCCCATGCGAAGAAGATCTGCAAGGTCATGGACATGGCCATGAAGTCTGGCACTCCGATCGTCGGATTGAACGACTCGGGCGGCGCCCGAATTCAAGAGGGCATCGTGAGCCTGGCCGGCTACGCGGACATCTTCCTCCGCAACACGCTTGCCTCTGGTGTGGTGCCTCAGATTTCCGCAATCCTGGGACCCTGCGCAGGAGGTGCGGTCTATTCGCCCGCGATCACCGACTTCATCATCATGGCCCAGGACACCTCCTTCATGTTCATCACGGGCCCTGAAGTGATTCGCAGCGTGACCCATGAAGAGGTGACCAAGGAAGAAATCGGGGGCGCCTCAACGCACTCCGCAAAAAGCGGCGTCGCCCACCTCGTGGGTGAAGACGAGAAAGAAGTCCTGGCGATGATCCGGGCGCTCCTCTCCTTCATGCCTGCGAACAATACGGAGGACCCGCCCGCACGACCGGCGGAGGACCCTGTGAACAGGGTCTGCCCCGAACTCGCGGACGTGATCCCCGAATCCGCCTCCAAACCCTACGACATGCGGGACGTGATCACCTCCGTGGTCGACCATGGGGATTTCCTGGAGATCCAACCCGTCCACGCCATGAACATACTCATTGGCTTTGCACGAATGGGCGGCATGCCCGTCGGCGTGGTCGCCAATCAACCCGAAGTGCTCGGCGGCGCATTGGATATCGAGGCGAGCATCAAGGCCGCCCGATTTGTCCGCTTCTGCGACGCGTTCAACATCCCCTTGATCACGCTCGTGGACGTCCCGGGTTTCCTTCCCGGAAAAGATCAGGAGCTCGGGGGCATCATCCGACATGGTGCCAAGCTCCTCTACGCATTCGCCGAGGCCACGGTCCCAAAGATCACGCTGATCACCCGAAAAGCGTATGGAGGCGCCTACGATGTCATGGCTTCCAAGCACATTCGGGCGGACATGAATTACGCCTGGCCGACCGCCGAGCTGGCCGTGATGGGGTCGGAAGGCGCGGTGAACATCATCTTCAAGCGCGAGATCGCCTCCTCCGATACACCGGAGGAGGCGCGAACGACGCGCGTGGAAGAATATCGCAACACATTCGCGAACCCATTCAAAGCTGCAGAACTGGGATACGTCGATGAAATTCTGTACCCTGAACACACTCGGGAGCGACTGATTCGCTCCCTTGAAATGCTGCGCAACAAGCGGGACACGAATCCGCCGCGCAAACATGGAAACATTCCGCTCTAGAAGCGCGAAAGGAACACAAGCCATGATTGAAGACCTCGATGTCGAACGCGTTCTCATCCCTGTCGACTTCTCCGACGGCGCCCGCAAGGCGTTCTACGTGGGGGTCAAACTCGCGACCAAGCTCGACGCAGACGCCCATATCCTGCACGTGGAAGGGCCTCTCCACACCATGACCGACCCGGTCGCGGTCTCCGAGGAGGTGGCTCGATTGGAGGAGGGGGTTCGACGACGCCTGAACGCACTCTACGAGCGAGGCGGACTCGAGGAAGTCGATCGCCGTCGCGTCTTCGTGGAAATCCGCGGGGGAAAACCCTGGATGGAAATCTGCCGCTATGTCGAGGAAGAGAACATTGGACTCATCGTCATGGTCACTGAGGGTTTGTCGGGTGTAAAGCACGCCATCAAGGGCAGCATGGCGGAGCGCGTCGTCAACCGGGCCGCGTGTCCGGTGCTCACCGTGAAACCCGATGGATACGAGTCGAACATCGAGGGGATCCCCAAGAAGTTTCGTCAGAATTGATCCCAGTTCGCCGAGCCATGGCATCCCCGAAAATCCAGCAATCCCGATCAGTCGTGGCCTCATGAGCCCCGGGACTCCCGACAGAAACCGTTTTCGTACGGACAGCGTTGACACCTGCACCCCCGAACCACCAACATGGACGGGTCGTCAGGTGCTTGACTGAGAGGTTCCCCCCCCGCCTCAGGATGGTTGCCTGGCGGCTTTTTTCATGCCCAGTCCGCAGCTCGTGACGTCATGAACCTCGCGTCGTGCGCATCGCCCTCTCTCCGCTCATTCCTCGATGCAAACCAGCTCATCCAGAGTCCGCATGTAGAGCCGTGAACCCTCGAAGAAGGGCGTCGCACGCTGGGGACCCAGCGAGTTCGTCTGAACCAGGTCGTATTCAGGCCCGGGTTTGAATGCGAGAGACCGCCCATTCTCCGCGACCACATGGATCAAGCCGCCCGCGAGGGTTGGACTCGCCGTGACCGTCCCCACGCGCAGATGGAGGCGTTTGTCGAAGACGAGTTTGCCCGTCTTCGCGTCGAGAACCGTGAGGTAGCCCGTAGAGCTCACGATGTGAAGACGTCCCTCAGCGAGGACGGCACCGGCGTGATAGAAATCCCGCCGCACAAATCGACGCCGGAATCGCCCCTCAAGGCTCCGTTCCCAGAGGACACTCATCCGCGGCAGATGTGTCCCGGGTCTAAAGGGCTCGATGGCCCGCCCGACGGTGATGAGCGCGTTCATGCTGTTTCCATCGGCCACGAATCCATTGAACACATGGGCGCCTGAAGGCGTCCGGTTGCCCTCTCCTGTCAGGTGCTTCCAGACCTCATCCTTCGATGAATTCCCCAGAAAGAAGAGCTTCCCATCATCCCAGATGGGGGCGACGTACCAGAGAAATCCCAGATCGCCATGAAGCACCTTGCCATCTCGAGGACGGATCAGATCGCCTCCCGGAGTCACGAGATACCGTCGATTCATGTGCTCGACCACGAGAGGTGTCCCGAAATGCCGATACTCAATGCTCTTCCACAGGGTCTTTCCCGTCGTTGGATCGAGCCCCTGAAGGTGGCGGTACCCCACCACCAGGACCCCATCGACGAGCACAGGCGAGGAAGCGCTCCCAACCGGATACCCGTACATGGGTTCAAATGCGGGCCCCAACCATCGAATCCACTCTTGTCTTCCATCCAGAGAGTGGCTTGAGATCACGCCGTTGCCGAACACCGCGTAGACATGCTTGCCATCGGTCACGGGCGTCGGAGAGGAGTAGCCGACGATGTTCTTGTCCTGGAGCAGTCGATACGGGGCTGCTTTTGCGATCACGGGCTCGAGCTCGGAAAGCTTCCTCCCCAGCACCCGCTCGCGCTCACGCAACACCCCAGCGTCGGCCCCGGGATAACGATGCTGCCGATTCACACGATTCAAGTCGCGACGGGTGATGCCGACCGCGGCCTCCGCCTTTTCCGCTGCGAGCAGGAGCGCCTCGACCTCCTTGCGCTCCACAGGAGAGAGGGAGGGAAGGACAAGGTGGGGAGCCGTCCAAAGCACCTCTCCCGTGAGGCTGTCGAGAGCCAGCAGGTGGGTCGGTTCCGAGGTCGTGAACACCACCCCGCCAGCCGCAACCGGCGATGAGTTCGTCGGACCCTTCATGGGTACCCGCCAGCGGATGTTCTGGGAATGGGACCACGTTGTCGGCGGTGTGACTCCCGTGAAGATCCCCGTTCCGTCGTTTCGCCATCCAATCCCCTGGCCCTCGCATGGCATCGGAACAAAGAAGGCCAGGAGGACGACGCCAAGGAGGATGGAGGCGAAACCACGCATGAAGAAGAGGGACTGATGGGGAACTCCTGAAACCGGAATGGAGCGCCAGCGCGAGGATTCAACGTCCAGCATGGGTCACCTCGTGTCCTGGAGGACCGCCTCGATGATGGCGTAGAGACAACCCCGATCCGTCAAAGCAGTGGCCGAGAGAAACTCTCCCGAGGTATTTTTCATCTCCACGCGAACCTCCGAATCCCGGTCGATGATAAACTCCGGGCCCGCCCATCCCCGCGCTCGCAGCCACTCGCGACAGTCACTCCATCGTGGAATCCAGGTGTGTCGGGCGACGACCTCCAGCCCGTCTCCGTTCCCGGTGAGCACGCCCACAAACCCATCCTCCGTGACGTACCAGTCCCCGATGGCGGGCCTCCAGTGGAGCCCCAGGGCCTGCAGCCTTCGTGCGCACACGAGTTCGTCCTTTGTAAAACGCATTTTTGAAGCATGTCAGTTTCATCCCCAGGGAACAAAACCCGACGCTCAACTGTCCCAAAAGAGAAAACCGGAGGTTCCCCATCAATTAATTGCGGAAGACGGACCCTGCCTAGAGGATTTCGCCATGGTCATGCAAAGCCCCATTTCGACTCTCCAGAAGGCCGCACGGATCCCAGGGTTCGCGCGCATTCGACGCCCCGGAGAGAAGCTGGCCATCGCGACTCTCGCCCTCGCCTTCCCGGTGATGGCCGCTCTCCTCCCCGAGGTCTCCCCTGGAAGCGCGGCGCGAGCGGCGCTGGGAACCCATTGGCGCTGGTTCCTCTGGCCCGCGCTCATGATGAGCGTTCTGCTGGCGGGAGCGACCCTCTATCGCACGCTTCTCTGGTGGCGATACCGCCCCCTCCCACCCGTGACGACGTCCGACGCGGCCCTTCCATCCATCGTGATCGTCATCCCCGCCTACAACGAAGGCCCCATGGTCGCCCGATCCATCGAATCCGCGCTGGCGAGCGATTATCCCGAGGATCTCCTTCACGTCGTCTGTGTGGACGACGGCTCGGTCGATGACACCTGGCTGCACATCTGCCGAGCGGCTGAACGCGCTCCCCACCGGACCACGACCCTTCGCTTCCCGCACAACCGGGGGAAACGCCATGCACTCCATGCAGGAATTCGTTCGACCGCGTCCGAACTCATCGTGACACTCGATTCAGACAGCGAGCTACCGGCCCACAGCATTCGCCACCTGGTCGCTCCCCTCGTAGCAGAATCGCAGGTCGGTGGAGTCGCTGGATGCGTGAAAGTCCACAATCGAAGCGCCACCTGGATCACGCGCATGCTGGGAGTTCGTTATATCCTCGGATTCGACTACACACGTGCGCATCAAAGCATGTTGAACAATGTCCTCGTCTGTCCCGGTGCCCTGAGCGCATGGCGACGAACGGCCATCGCCGATCAACTCGATGAGTGGCTCCAACAACGTTTTCTCGGAAACCAATGCACGAACGGCGACGATCATGCCCTGACCAACATCGTGCTTCGAAAGAACCTCGCAACCCGCTACCAATCCTCCGCCGAAGCCTTCACCCTGGTGCCCGAGCGCTATGCGCCTCTCGCACGCATGCTGGTTCGATGGGCACGGAGCAACACGCGGGAA
>CAVOCR010000136.1:0-5885 GCA_963694245.1 Myxococcota bacterium | reverse complement strand
GCCCCTTCGTAGCGCGATCGGGCGACTTCGTTGACGATGCGCCACAATTGACTTTTAGCCTGGTCGATCAGGCCGTCCATGCTGTTGGACGTGTCGAGGAGAAGCGCGATCTGAACCAGAGGGCGGTCCTCATCGGCCCGTGCGTTGGCGAGGGCGGAATGGGCGGTCATCAGTACGATGACGGCGGTGAGGAGGGTGGTGCGAAGCAGCGAGTACATGGTGATTCTCCAGAGTTCCCTCGACAAGCGTGTCGGGGGGTCGTTGTCTGGCAGCGACAGTTCTGGAGACGGATGACATTGCACAAGGATCTATGGGGCGGTGTTTTTTTTTGCGGAAGCGTGTGCTGCGAGTCAGTCGGTGATGATGACGGTCGTGTCGAGGGAGCGCGTGAGGGAGTCCGTCGAGTCACCTCGGAGCAGGCGATCTCCCAGGCTCTGAGGAAGACGGGGCACATGGGTTCGAGTGGGATGAATGCGCTTCACGATCTTCTGGAACGTCGCCGCGACCTCCCCTTCCTCAAACACGACACCGGCACTGATTCCTGCTTTGCGGGCCTCCTCCTGAGCGTGTTGCAGTTGTTCCTGGAGGCGGTCCTCTTCGTGTTGTGTGGTGAGACGTTCGACTTCAGTCGCGAGCTTGAGGCCGACAAAAGAGCGATCTGAGAGTCGATGGCCCAGTGATTGACCATCTCGTGGATCCGCGATGGCCACCAGAATCAACTCGCCCCCTTCGTCTTGCACGTCCGAGAGGCCGCTGTACATGGCGCGCAGCTGGGGGTCGCAGGAGTGGATGAGGCAGACGATGGTACGTTGGGGAATCGACATTCAGCCTCCAACTGTGGCGAGGAGTGATTGGGCCATGGGCCAGTAGAGGTGAATCAGTCCGGCGAGAAGGACGATTCCTGTCACATCCATGATGGCGCCTCTGCGAATCGCCTCTCCGGGTGAAAAGGTTCCTGAGGAGTACGCCATCGCAGTGGCGGGTGTGGCCATGGGAAGCATGAATGCGAAGTTGCTTGGGAGCACCACGGACATCGTCATGAGACGGGGATCGATTCCCAGGCTCGCGGCCAGACTGAGTGCGGGCGGCATGAGGATGGCGATGACCGCGGAGTTGCTCATGAACTCGGTCAGGACCACGCTCAATACACCGATGGAGAGCATCAGGAGTTCGGGGGAGCCCTGCCAGTCGCCCACGATGAGATCGGTCATCCACTGCGCCGCTCCAGTCGCCGCGAGAGCCGAGCCCAGGGTGATGGCCCCTCCGTACATCAGAATGATTCCCCAGTTGACGTTCTCTTCGACGTCCTGCCAGCTCACCAGGCCCAGGATGAAGAGGGCGGATGTGGACAGAATCGCGATGTTGGCCAGCCCGAGTTCGTGGCCGAATGCGACCCAGAATCCCACGGTCACGAGGAGCACCAGTCCAACGAGCTTTTCTCTCAGAGTCGCTTTGCCCAGCTCACGTGTGCGGGTCTCCAGGATCTCGAGGGCGGGTTTCATCGAGGTGATGGGGCTCTTCAGCGTGGTCTGGAGAAGTGTCAATCCGACTCCGAGCAGAATCACGACGAGGGGAAGATCCAGGATCATGTACTCGACAAATCCGATCGTCGTGGAGGTCGTTTCTTCGAGGATTCCGATCGCCAATGGGGCACGTCCTCCCCCGAGAACCGTGGTGGTTCCGCCCACGATGCACCCCCACGCCATTGCAAAGAAGAGGGCCTTCCCGAGGGTGTTTTCTTCTCCAGGGCGTCGGAATGCCCGGGCCAGCTCCCAGACGATGGGAAAGCACATGGCGGCGACGGCGTGTTCACTGATGAGGCAGGAGGCGGCGGCGGTGAAGAAGTAGACGCCCCGCACGAGTCCCATGGGTGAGGTCCCGAATCGTTTCAGAGCGATTGTGGTCATTCGTGCGGAGAGGCCGCATCCGACGACGGCGGCGCCCAGAGTGAACGCGCCCAGAATGAAGAAGACCGCGTTGGAACCGAAATAGCTGTAGGTCGTCGGAGCGTCGAGAATCTCCAACATGGGGATCAGGGCGATGGCCATCAGACCTGTGATGGCGAGAGGGATCAGCGCGGAAATCCAGAGCGCGACGGCGAGGCCAAAGACACAGAGCGCCTTCCATCCCGCCGGGTTCAATCCGTCGGGTCCAGCGGAACCGACCGCATGGAGAAACACGAGCAGCATGGCGATCAAGAGGAGCTGGGGTCGGAATCGCCCGAGGAGAACCAACGCCATGGGTCGGCGGTCGATGATGACCTGGCCGCTCTGAGTGGTGTCAGTGGAGGGGGCGGTTTCGGTGGACTCGGGGGCATCTATGCTCACATTCCGACGCTACTCGGAAGCAGCGGGTCACGCAAGAAGGGGCGGGGGCATCAACTGCGAACGATGACGGCCGCTTCACTTCCAAGAAGTGCGAAGAGAGCCAGGAGAATGAGCGGCCAGATTCGAGTCCTCTGGCTGTCCTGGTCGCTGGTGAGAGGGCGATGTGGCGAGGATGCACGGAGAGTCTCGCCGCTGGCCATGGTGTTGGCGGCATGGACCGGGTCGAACCGTTCGGTGCGACTTTCGTCCGCGGGAACCACGACTCCCACGAGGTGCGTGGTCACTTTGGACTCCGGGGTGAGGGAGCGGATCTCCACGCGATGGATTCCGGGCAGATCGGTCGCGTCGTGCCGAATCTCGCTGGCTGTGTCGCTGCGGGTCGGGATCCAGCGATGGCGGATCCCGTCCGGGGATTGGACGACGACCTCTGCGGTCCCGGGGGGAATGGGAATCAGGAGGAGCTGTCCGGCTTCCGGAACCTCGGCCCCCAGCGGGTCCGTCCGATGTGCGAGATGATCCACCAGAGTGGCGATGAAGGGGACGAAACTGCTCTTGAGTGGAAGGTCTCCCCAATCCTGATCGACGGTGGTTGTGAGGAGCAGTGTTCTTCCAGCGCCCAGGGAGCGCTCAACAAGAAAGGGGGCGCCCCCGCGATAGCTGGCGAGGACCTGTGTGTGCGTCGGCGCGGTGTCCAGAAGCAGATGCGTGTGGAAGCGCGCCTTGAAGAGGCTCGCATCCGCGACGTGCGCGAAGATGTCAAAGATGGGGTGTGCGAGGTCCACGCGGTCAAGTTGGAGAAATGGGGCCGTGTCGCCGCTTCCGTGTCGTCCCCGGGCGGTCGATTTCACGGCTCGGATGGGCGCCGGGAGGAGGTCTCCGAAGGCTGCGTTGTGCGCGATCGTGAGGTTGTCACCCGCCGTGAAGAGAAGACCTGCGCCCTGTTCGACTCGTGTTCGCATCGTCGTGATGAGATCCCCGGGAAGAACCCGGACATTCGCGAGCACGATCACGTCGGAGTGTTCAATGTCAGAAGAGGTCACTTCTTCTGCTTTTCGGACATGCACCCGCGCACCCAGTGCATCCGCGGTGCTGTTCAAGGCGGACTGAAGGAAGAAGAGTTCATCGCGCCAGGGAACCGTGCGCGCTGCGCCGTTCACGATGAGAAGCTGCACGGGGCGTGCAAAATGGATCGAGAAGGGCCGTACGTTGTCCAGAAGGAGTGGATCCTCTCCGATACGCGCCTCTCCTTCCAATGTCACGTTGGCATCCAGCTTGACGAGAAAGGTCGTCATTCGGGTTTCGCCCGGCGGAACTTCCAGCGAGTTTTCGAGGGTTCTCTCTCCGAGAGCGATGGAGACGAGACCTCGGAAGGGAGTGTCTCCATGCGCCGTGACGTGGACTTGTACACGAACGTGTTGCCGGGAGACCTCCAGCGCTGGCTCCACCTGTACGTCGGACACGGCGGCATTGTAGCGCGGGATGTTCGCGGGTGAGACATCGACGATCTCCACATGAGGCGGAGGGGTCATGGACCAGGGGGAGCGAAGATTCTCAAAGCTTGCGGCATTGCCGTCAGTGAACAAGACGATTTCACGTTCTTCGAGCGTGGAGCCGGAAAGAAGGGATTCTGCGATTTGAAGCGCTCCTTTCAAGTCGTCCGCAGTGGAGCGCTGCTTCAATTCGCTCAACTGTCGATGAATCTCGTTGTGGTCAAAGAGGAGTTCATCGGACAAGGTCCGGGCTGGCCAGCTGGCGGCGACGATGGCGAGGTTGCTCTCGGGACCCAGTTCACGGACGAGGGCTCTGGCTTGTGCGATTGCGGCATCAAGATGGGAGTCCGAATCGTAGGCTGCGCTCATGGATGCGCTGTTGTCGACGACGAGGATGACACTGGTCGCGGGGCGGGGAGACCATCCGGAATCCGGTGTCATGAAGGGGCGGGACATGGCAAAGGGGATCGCGGCGATCAGGAGGACGCGCAGGAGAAGCACCAGAATCTGACGAAGTCGAAGGCGTCGCGCCAGCCGTTTGTCTGAACGAAGCAGGAATCCGATTGCAGCAAAGGGAACCACTTCCGCTCGCCGTCGGTTGATGAGGTGCAGGATGATCGGAATGGCGGCGGCCCCCATTCCGAGGAGCATCCATGGGTTCTCAAACTGCACGGGTCGGCCACTCCTCCTGTTGAGTCCTTCCACCCGTTCTCCAGTTCCGAATCGCCACATCCACGGGGACATCGGTGGAAATCAGACTGTAGTCCGCGCCCGCCTGGAGGGCTTCTCGACGAACGCGCTCGCGGAAGAGTGCCATTTCACGAAGGTAGTTCGCCCGGATCACACGGGGTTCCGCCAGTACCTCTTCGGGGCCTTCCATCGCCTGGAACAGAGTGACCTTGTCGAAGGGGAAGGTCTGCTCAGCGGGGTCCAGGACCTGTAGAAGTGCGACTTCATGGTGTTGAGCGACCTGGCGGACGACGCGCCCGAATCGTGGGGAGGCGTCGAAGAAGTCACTGAGAACGACGATGAGGGAGCGCCCCGAAGTTCGTTCCAGCACGTGCTCCAATGCGCCCTCAATGGATGTGGTCCCCGCGGGCTCGAGAGTCAGGAGCGCACTCGACAGGACCTGAAGGTGGTCATTTCGGCTACGCGGTGGAACGTAAGGGCCGACTTCGGACGCGAATCCGAGGAGACCGACGCTGTCGGTTTGTTGAAGGAGGATGAAGGCGATCGCGGCCGCAATTCGAGAGGCATGGCGCAGTTTGGTCTCTTCCCCGGACCCGTACCCCATGGAACCCGAGGTATCCACGAGAAGGAAGCATTTGAGATTGGTCTCGTCTTCGAATCGCTTGATGTAGAGGCGATCCTGTCGGGCGGAGGCTCTCCAGTCGAGATGTCGGGGATCGTCGCCGGGGGAGTATTCCTTGTGCTCCGCGAACTCAATCGAGACGCCATGGTTTGCGCTGGCGTGACGTCCCATCAACGCGTTGGAACCGCGGCGTCGTGTATCGATCCGAAGCGCGTTCAAGCGCGCCAGGGTTTCGGCGTCGAGGAGGTCGGATGTCGCTCCTGTTCGGCGGTCATTCCGAGTCATTTGAGCGCCGCATGAGCCGGGGTTGCCGCGAGAATCTCGTCGACGATTCGGCTGGATTGAATGCGCTCGGCTTCGGCATGGAAGTTGGGTACAACGCGATGCTGCAGTACACCGTGGGCGAGTGCTCGGACGTCCTCGATGCTTGCGGCGGCGCGTCCAGCGAGGAGAGCACGGGCCTTGGCTCCGAGGATCAGGAACTGGCTTGCGCGGGGTCCCGCTCCCCACGCGACATAATCGCGGATGAAGTCAGACGCCGTGTCGCTTTGAGGACGACTGGCCTGAACCAGGGAGACTGCGTGGGCGATCACGGGTTCCGCCACCGGTATGCGAAGGACGAGTTCCTGGAGCTCCAGAATCTCGGCGGGGGAGAGGACCGATTCGATGGCCTCCTGATGCGAGGTGGTGGTGGACTGCACGATGGCGACTTCGTCGTCGAAGCTCGGGTAGTCCATATGGATCGAGAACATGAAG
>CAVOCR010000135.1:0-5913 GCA_963694245.1 Myxococcota bacterium | reverse complement strand
GGGGCAGTCTTCCCGAATGAACGCTGCCGAAAACGCGCCGGTGTCCACTCTCCGGGAAGCGATGCGCCAGCCGACGATGGCGTCAGCGGGGGTGTTTTCGACCATCCATCCCTGCAGGGTGCCGTCCGTGAACGGGGTGTCGAGAAGGACCACGGTATCCGGGCACGCCAACGGATTCGGCTGGGCCATGCACGCCTCCCCGCTTCCTGGGCACCAGGTGAATGTCAGGGGATTTTCGTCCTCACAATCGTCGTCGGATTCACAGCAGGCGGGGGCGGAGGTTTCGCTGACAATGCACTCGCCTTCCTCCGAGCACACCACGTCTTCACACGGGCCGAGGTCTGCGAGAGAGGCGCAATGCGCGTCGGGGTCGAGCTTGTCGCTGCACAGGTCGTCTGGAACGACGTCCTCCATCGGTTCGACATCCCCGTCGGAGGTGTCCACTGTCTCCCCGTCCAGCTCGCCGACTGTTTCCTCCGTGTCTCCATTGGAGGTGTCCGTCGCCTCCGTGTCTGCGGTCTCGGCTTCCTCGCCGGGGGAGTCTCCACCACAGGAAGCGAGGAGGAGGCATAGGAGGAGTGAACGAGCGAGGAGTCGATGCATGGGCATCTCCCTGTCCCGGTGGCGTGGGGCCCCGGAGGTGATTCAAACAGCTTGCAATTTTGTAGCAGAGGCGCGAAAGGGAATGCAATCAAGCACCGCCCCGGAAGCAGTGGGCAAAGGCAGGGGGAGGACCATGGCTGGGTATCGTTGGCTCTTCGACCTCGGCGCCGAGGCGTATGATTTTCTCACGTGGCAGGAGGCGTGGATGAATCATTCCGCCTCGATGGCGGACCATTTCCCGCCCTTGGATGGGGACGTCGCCATCCTGGATGTGGGAGTCGGTCCCGGCGTCAGTGCCGTCGGTCTCCAACGGCGCGTTCCCGGCGCTCAGATCGTCGGGTTGGACCTTTCGCGGCGAATGCTTGCGCGGGCTCAACGAAGAGTGCCTCCCAGCATTTCACTTCTCCAGGCCGACATCACGCGACTTCCCTTCCCGGACGAGTCCTTTGACGTCGTCACGGGCCATTCCTTTTTGTATCTGCTTCCGGATCAGGGCGCAGCCCTCCAGGAGATCGCACGCGTTCTCCGACCCGGGGGCACGTGCGTCTTTCTGGAGCCGCGGGATCGGGGGCCGATTTCCACTGCTTTCACCCTTCCCGGGGGCTTCCGTTTCAAGGCCTGCATGGTGCTCTGGCGCATCGTGAGTGCACAGGCGGGGCGCTTTTCCGAAGAGGGTCTCGTGGAACTCCTGAGCTCGGAGCTGGAGTCGGTCGAGGCCATCCAGACACTCCGGGGACTGGGCTGGTTTGGAGTGGCGCGGAAGGCTGCGGCGGCTCAGTCCCGCGGCTGAAGGGCGCTCTCGAGATGGGGCCCGAGCTTCCCGGACAGGAAGAGGAAGTACATCTTGAAGTCACTCAGCAGCGACCACCGGGGGTAGGTGAAGGTCGCAGGGCGATTCTTTTCGATGAAGAAATGGCCAATCCAGGCGAAGAAATAGCCGGAGAAGACCGCCGCTCCTCCCCATTGCGGGTCACCCAGCACGAGCGCGGTACCCAGAAACCCGAGGGCAACGGTCGTGCCCACATAGTGGATGCCACGGCAGGCCGGGACGCTGTGTTCTCGAAGGTAGTGAGGCCAGAAGTCTTCGAAGGTCTGTATTTTCTCGGTCATCGTGGGTTGGCTCCGTGGGCAACGGGATCGTAGCCTGCCAGGGAGGACGTCACACGTCAAGATGGCGCAGGGAGGAAGGTCGTGAAGTCTGGTGTTGCCCCGGGGTTGGTGGAACGTGTTGCTGAGGCCTGGAGTGTTCGCACTTCGCTGCATCAGTCCCCGGATACGGATGTCTATCGCATCTTTCATGGGCGGACCGAGGGACGCGAGGGCGTGTCCGTCTCCCGTGTGGGTTCAGGAGCCATCATCGAGCATGCCGATGCGCTCAGTGATGCGGACGAGGCCTGGGTGAGCGCGTTGCGAGCGGTGTTTCCGTTCGAATGGATTCTGGCCCGCTCCCGAATGCACAACTCGTCTCGCCCCGGAGTGATCAGCCGACAGCTTCTGTGGGGCACGGTCCCCGCAGAGGGCGTCGTGGTCTCGGAAGAAGGCTTGCGCTTCTGGATGCAGCCGAATTCGGAGGGACATGCGGGGCTCTTTCTTGATGCTCGGCCCGTGCGCCGATGGATCCGGGAGAACAGCGCAGGAAGACGGGTATTGAACCTGTTTTCGGCGACGGGGAGCCTGGGAGTCGCGGCAGCGTGTGGAGGGGCGCTGCGCGTGTGTCATGTGGACCAGCAGCGCAACGCGTTGGAGACTGCGTGTGAGAACCACGCGCTCAATCACGTCCCCATCGATGCCCGTGACATCGTTCGGGGCAATCTGTATCCCCACCTCAAACGTGCTGCGAAGAAGAGGCAGCAGTTTGACGCGATTGTGCTCGACCCGCCCCCCGTGGTCCCGACGGGAGGATCACAACGCCCCGTGGGTCAGGACTATCCAGCTCTCGTACGCCTGGTGGAGCCTCTTCTTGCACCCGGAGCCTGGCTGCTCTGTCTCTTTCACCAGCGAGGGCGTCCTCGGACGGCCTGCGAGGCAGAAGTGCTGGATTCCATGTCGCCAGCCGAGTTCTCTGTGCTCTGGAGAGGCGAATCCGGCCCGGACTTTCCGGAAGTGGAGCGGTCGGTTCCGATGCGCGCCACGGCGTTTGCACGCAGGGCCTAATTTCCTGAAATTCCCATCCGCGCCAGACGCTTGAGCTCCCATCCCGGGGTGTAGCCGGTATCTCTCGCCACGATGTGGTGGTTCTTGTCCAGCACATAGGTGGTGGGGAACTGGGTGACCTTCCACTGGCTGCCCACGGCACTGTCGGTGGTGTGGATTGTGTAGTTCAATCCGGACTCGGTACGGGCCTTCTGAATCTCCTCGGGAGGAGAATGCACCGCGACGGCCAGCACCGTGATCTGGTCTCCGAGTTCCTCTTGAAGGTCATTCAATGCTCCGAACTCGAAGCTGCAGACGCCTCACCAGGTCGCCCAGAAATGCAGCAGAACCGGTTTGCCTCCCAGGGCTGCGAGGGTTGTGCGCTTGCCGTCGAGGGTCGTGAGCGCGAGCGGGGGCGCCAGGGATGCGTCGTCCACGGGAAGCAGGCTCTGGGACTGCCATGCTTTGATTCCGAGGATCAGCGCGGCGGTGAGGAGGAGGGTGGTCCCCCACGATCGGGCTTCACGCATCCATGTTCGGCGGATGTTCATGGGGCTCGGCCTCCCATTGCGGCAACTGCAAGCGCGGGATCCGTGGAGGGATTCATGCTCTGATGTCGAGGGTGTCGTCGTGGAGTTCGTTCGCCGTCTCGAGGGCGGCGACGGCCGCCTTGAACTGCGTCAGCGCCTGCGCCTGGACGAGCGTTTCCTCCACGATATCGGTGTTGGACAGCGCGATCAGGCCCTCGGCACCGGACACCACTGGCGCGGGGTTTCCCGTGGGGCGGGTCGTCGTCGTGGGTCCGCCATCTCCGGCGATTTGGACCGACTGTTGAGCGGCATGTCCCGGCGTGTTGAGGTTGGCGACATTGTTCGCCGAGGTCGTCAGGGCGTGCGCTGCCGCTTTCATGGCAGCGGGAGCCGTCGATTGAATGGGGGGTGTCGCCATGACTCCAGTGTAGCCCCGGTCCGCTTTCTCTTCAAGCACTGAAGCCGGGTCAATACAGGCCCAGAAAGGGGTCTTCCTCGAGGAATTCCTGAAGCTGGCTGTCCATCTCGATGAGGTCCGATTCGGAGAGGTCGCGCTGGTCTTGCGTCTGCTGCTTCAACCGGGTCATCTCGTTGGAGAGAAGGGCGGTCAAGGCATCGTGTGCCGCGGCGACCTGCCGGCGGGAAGCGCCCTGCTTGCGCGCCTGGTCGAGGGCGGGATGAAGCGCTGAGAGCCGGCCGATGTCCTGGAGGAGTCGCTGCTGGAGGGTCTCCCATGCGGTCGGCGTGACTTCCACGTAGATGCGGACCTCATGGGCGTGATCGAGGAGTTGCTGGCTGAAGGCCCTTCCGGGGGCGCTCATCTCCTCCTGGGCAAGGACCATTCGCCCTGTCGCGGAAGCTGTGCAGGTTTCCGTGGTTCTCAGGACTCTGGCCAGCATGTTCCGGGAGACGGGGAGGTCGACCAGTCCCGTCCGTTGGCCCATGTTCTGGGATGCTTTCAACAACTGGTTCCGTTCCAGGGGGATGGGTCCCATCAGGGGAGCATCATCGATGCACTCCATCGCGGCGTTTCGGAGGGCGTCCAACGGGATGTCGCTGCTGGTGAGGTCGCGGGGGCGCATCATGAGATTGCGCCCAGCCAGGAGCGCGGCCTCATGCAGGGTGTTCGTGAGCAGCCAGGCTCCCTGGGATTCGGCGACGATGCCGCGAGCCTTCTCGAGAATGTCTTCCGTCCGATTCGAGGAACTCGGCGCCCTGGAACGCGTCGTGGTCGCGTTGGTGGCACCATCCTGTCGGTACTTGGGAACGCATGCGGCGAACTCAAGGAGCGCGAGAAGGAGCGTGCCCAGCATGACGAAGCGTTTGATCGTGGCGCGATGAAGCATGAGAGAGTGATAGGGGGGGGACGACCTGAAGTCAACTGGCGTGAAACGGGGCCCAACTCATCGCGGCGCGGGGACTTCATCGAGGCCGCTCGCGTTGAGCCCCAGATGGTCGCGAAGGAAGGCGACGAGCGCGTAGAGCGGGAGGGTGTCGAGCAGCGCGACGACCATTTTGAAGACATATCCCGCGACGATGAAATCGATCAACTGACTCCCGATGTCGCGGGAGGGATCGAGCGGGAGCGCATGGGCATGATAATGCGTGATGAGAATCACCGCGGTCGTGTCCACGATCTGGCTGACCAGGGTCGACGCGTTGTTTCGAAGCCAGAGATGGCGGCCCTGGGTGAGGTTTTTCCAGAAATGATAGAGGTGCACGTCACAGAATTGAGCGAAGAGGTAGGCGATCATGGACGCCGTGACCGCTCCGAAGGCCATCGTCCGGATCTCAAAGAATGCGGGAGAGTCGGTGCCGGGGAGAACCCCACCCAGCCAGAGGATGAACATCACCCAGAGGTTGAGGAGGAGGCCGACCCAGACCACCTGATTGGCGCGGGCTTTTCCATAGAGTTCACTGAGGAGATCCGTCACGAGGAACGTGATGGGGTAGGGGAGCACTCCGATGGCGACAACAAAGGGGATGCGCGTTTCTCCAATCGTGAAGGAGAAGTCGAGGAAGCGCGTGATCCCGAGGATGTTCAGCATCGCGAGGGTGCCGAGAAAAATCCCCGCGAGGATCAGAAACACCCGCTCCTGCCGTTGGGCATGGAGCGCCCGCTGGGCCTCGTCCAGGGGAGGAGGCGTGCCCGGAGAACGGGGGTCGACTTCGAGGTGGGTCCGGGAGGCATCGGCTTCGTCCGTCATCGCGGGATCTCCGTAGGTCAGGTCACCGGTCGGGAGGGGAATCCGCACCGGTCGCGGACACGCTCCATCACTTGTTCCGCGACCGAACGGGCCCTTCGTGCGCCGTCCTGTAGGATGTCCTCCAGGGTGTCCGTGTCGTCTTTGAGCTGCTCGTATTTCTCACGATATGGCGCCATGTGGGCATCGACTTTCTCAAACAGGTGTTGCTTGGCGTGGCCGAAGCCGAAGCCTCCAGCGCGGTAGCGCTCGGCGAGTTCCGCCTGCTCATCGGCAGTCGAGAAGTGTTTGAAGAGCTGATAGGCGTTGCAGGTCAGGGGGTCCTTCGGATCCTCGAGCGGCGTGGAGTCGGTCACGATCTGGAGGATTCGTTTGCGGAGTTTCTTCGGCGGAATCAACGCTTCGATGGTGTTGTTGTAGGACTTGGACATCTTCTGACCATC
>CAVOCR010000134.1:0-5919 GCA_963694245.1 Myxococcota bacterium | reverse complement strand
GACGTGATTCTCCAGATCCAGGCTCTCCAGAGACTCCCCGAGATGAATGCGGTCCGAGTTCAAATCGTGAAGGAGCGCTTCGATGTACTGAATTGCACCGCCGCTGGGGTAGGTGAACGTGGCGTTGTAGCTCTGATTGTCGGGATTCGACATGTTCTGCACGATGTCTTCCAAACTCGCATGGGGAAAGAACCGCCCCATGGCATCGGCATCGAGATCGGAGAGCGGGCACGCGTAGAGTTTTTCATTGTAGGGCTTGAGGAACTTCTCCGTGATTCCACGTCCCAGGCGCGCATAGAGCATGTCCTCAAACGTCACCGACGGACGAGTTTCATCCCGAAACACCAGATCCCGGAAACACTCGATGAAATCGGGGCGCGGCAATTGATGAATGTTCTTCTGGAACGGGAAGTCGACGTATCGGTCCGCAAACAGGATGCGGCTCTTCTTGGTCACGGTTCGAATGTCCGGATCCGTCATCCGTTCAAGTAGGAATTCCTCCACGTCGGGATGGCGAAAATGAAAGAAATGTCCGGAGTAATCCCAGACAAATCCGTCCTGCTTGACGGTCCGGCAGTACCCGCCCGGTTCGCATTCACGCTCAACGATCATCCACTCGGCATCCGCCGGAAGAAAATTCGCCGTGGCCAGGCCCGAAACCCCTGCCCCAATGATCAAATGGTCGATGGACTGCATCCGGCGATTGCCCTGACTCAAGGAATGGAGACCACCGAGGGAATGCTCTGCTGTGCAGCAGGCTGGCAACAAGCGCAGCTGTCGCTGACGAGCCCCGCGCACTGTGCGCAGAACTCATCACTGGCATAGGCGCTGCAGACCCCCGTACCAATGAAATGATTCGCCTGATGGCGAGCTCCGGGATGCAGAAAGAACACCAGATGACCGTCATATTCATCCGGGATGTAATCCGCGATCACCCCTGTGGTTCCTCCCCAGTTGCCTGTGATCGGGGTCTGCTCCACACCCACTCCCGGGAACTTCTCCTCGTATGGAAACGCGAGGGAAGCTCGCATCGCTCCCCCAAGAGACTGAATCGTGCTGTCCGGTGCAAACGTGTCTCCCAGTCCCCAGAGCAGAAGAACATGCTTCGCGGGAATGCCCTCATGAGGACGGAAAAAGAGCTGATCAGCCACTCCCAGAGGATCGGTCCCATGATGGTAATGCTGGAGAAGGCCCATCATCGGATGCACCTCCCCGACGTCACTCGCACCATCACTTTGGAGATCCCCGAAGAGAACCCCCAGTGCATCGGCCACCGGCGCGGGACTGGTGCGCTCCAGGAGCGACTTCGTCACTCCCCCTCCCAGACCTCCAAACACCCCGCCACGCGTCACGAGCGACTGGGACAAGGCAAGAGCCCCGCCTGAGGCTCCGTGGGAATGTCCCATGAACCAGAGTCTGTCTGCATCCAGCGCGACGGCTTCGCCCGTTGGAGAGTCCGAGGCCGCCAGTTCGAAGTCGGCAACCATGCGCTCCAGCTGATAGAAATCGGCCGTCGCCTGCAATGCCATTCCGCGAGTTCCTCGGGGGTTCTGCAGATTGAAGACCAGCCACTCGGGACCCGGTATCTCTGGGGGACAGACATTCGACGCCCCACACGCTCGTGGACCATGCCCGACCGCCTCAACAGTCAACACTGCAGCCCCCGCCAGCACACCCCCCTCTTGAAGCCCGCTCATGGACGCCGCAACTCCATCCGTGACAGAACTGCGAAACGTTCCTCCCAGAGGCGGCCCATACAGGACAACCGGCCATCCTCCGGGCGGCTGTGACGCGATCCGGGGAACGGTCAAGGACACGCACACGCTGGCAGCCCCCTGAACGACGGCCTTGCCTGCGGAATTGAACGCCAGATGTCCCCCATCCTTCGCCTCAAGATGAGGCGCCGATCCTGCCTGGAAGAGTGGAACGGAGATCCGGGCGTGCAGTTCATGATGAGTCTCCGACGCAGCAAAGCATCCGCGTACGTGGTCCGCCCCGGGAAGACCATCATCACACGGAGAGACCACCCCCTCCTCACACAATGTCCACTGGCTCGGTGAAGGATTGACCGTCGTCGCCATCGCATCTCGGATGCTCCGGGTCGGCTCTCCGGCATCCCCAGTCGTGAACACAGCTGCCCCGAGCACCCGCGTCGCTGCGATGGGAAGCACCACGCTCGTGTCCTGCGTGAAGGAGCGAAGGGGAGCATAAAGAGACCACGCCTGCTTCTTGATGGGGTCGATGGGCTGCTGGGCGCTCATCATCTTGGTGAAATCGGCATCCGCTGCCAATTCGCCCCCTTCGGAATCTCGGAGCCCTTTCAGAATCATGGCTGCGTACTGATTTCCCGGTCGCAACGGCCGAACCCAGAGCGGGCGAATCGAAATCCAGTTGTCACAAATGTACCGACCCCCGCTTCCCTTTCCAGTCCGCGCAGACCATGCGAGTTCCATCCGCTTCCCATACGCCGGAGAATCGAGATCGATGTCGACCAGGACGACCGTGTCGACAAGCGGTCCGTCCTCCTCATCGGACGCCAGAATCACCGTATCCAGGTCCAGAGGGCGACTGAAACGGAAGAAAATGGGCGCGGTCGTGGAGAAGGAGCCAATATCCTCCTCAATCGCATCAATCACGGCTCCTGCCGGATCAAAATCCGTGAGATTCTTGCAATTGCGAGGGTGCCCTCTCAAATCGAGCGTGTCGTTCTGGGCGCGAATGTCATTGGGAAAGGGCAGGCGATAGAACTCATGGCTCCCATCCTCCACACACGGAACACCACAACTGCACGTCCCCAGGCCTCCATCGGCCTCTGGGCACGAATAGCCGGGAACGCCGGAGGCGCACATGCACGTGATCGGAGTCCCAAACTCACAGGCCCTGCCCAGTTTCGAGGGGTCCGGAATTTCAAAGAAGACGCGTCCGGGGCCCTCGTCCTTCTCGCAACTTCGAGACGATGCGTACGACTCCAGAATCTGCAGAGGCTGAACACACTGGGCCAACGATAGATCGCACACCAGCCCGGACAGGCATTCCTTCGTGTCTTCGCAGGCCTGCGTAATGTCCATGTCACCGGTCGGGCTGCAGACTCCGGCGAGACCCACGTAATCACAGAAGAGATCCGCCGCGCAGTCCTCGTAGGTGGCACACGGGCTTCCAAATTCCCCTTCTCCCGCCGCAGCGCAGAGACCCACCGGAGAGCACACGAGACCTGGCAGGCATTCAATGGAGGCAATGCACAGTGAATCCAGATCCTTGTCGCCAGGACCGATGCATGCCTGCTCTCCCGGATCGCAGATCAAGCCAGGGCGGCAGAGCTCCACTCCTCCACAGGGATCCCCCAGGAGACCTCCAAGCGGGAGAAAGATGCCTCCATCCTCCCCAAACTCAATGTCCGCGGATATCTCGGGAATTGTCGGGGGCACATCGACCCCCTCCTCGCCGCATGCAGCGAGGCCAATCAGCGCAAGAACTGCACTCATCCATGCTGGTTTTCTTCCCCCCATCACTCACGTCCCTCCTAGCCAACCACAGGACTCCCCCCACTCTATCAGAAACCCGCGTATGTGTTCTCACGAACTCGCGGACACGTCCCCATCCGCTTCTGGAAGCGAGGCCATGCATGCGAGAAAGTCCACCATCACCTCGGATGACGAAAGCGCCATGGAGTGAATGGATGGAATGGGGACGCTGTCGTAATCAAAAAGAAGCTGATTGCGCAACGTAGTCATGTCCTGCAGGGCATCGGCCTGCTCTTCCGGAAGAATGTCCGCATCACAAAGACAGTCAAAGAAGTCCCCAAGTCCCCCTCCCTGCTCCAGATCCTGTGACTTCACCATCTCCACCGCGAGGCGCAGACACCCCGTGACAGCCAGAATCCATCGCAGCGTGACTTGATCCTGAATCGACCGACTCGCCATGAAATCCCTCTTGTCCTCCGGGACAAGATCCATCAATTCGCGAATCCTACGTGTTGTAGAACCAAGAATCTCGACAGCTTTGGGACTGAGGGTGACCACGTGAGGAGTGTCCTCATGCGCCTCTCGAGTGTCAATGAAATGCCCTGATCCGCTCCCCCGGCACCGCGGTGGTTTGTCAGATTCGCCCCCTCATTGTACCGTGAGCCAGTTCATCAAGGAGAAGAGGAGCCATGTCCGCGGGGAACCAGACGAGCTTTCGTGCCGGAGTGGTTCAACTCCGTTCCACCGAATCACGCGATGACAATCTCGCCGAGAGCGAGCGGCTGATTCGAGCCGCCGCCTCTGACGGGGCAGACTTCATCGCCCTCCCGGAAAACTTCGCTTTTCTGTCCCTTGAGAGTGCCACCGCTCACCCACGCATGACACTCGATGGCACGGAAGTCAGCCTCATGCGCTCCCTGGCCCGGGAGCTCGGGGTTCACCTCCTCCTGGGCAGCATCTCTGAAAAGAGCCCCGATCCCAATCGCTGCTGGAACACATCCGTCTGGGTCGACCGAAATGGCGAGATCGCGACGCAATACCGGAAAATCCACCTGTTCGACATCGAGATCCCCGGGGCTGAAAGTCACCGGGAGTCCGATCGGATTCTCGCGGGAGAAAGCGCGGTGGCTGTGGATACCGACCTCGGACGCTTCGGACTCAGCATCTGCTACGACCTCCGATTTCCAGAACTCTACCGGGAACTCGTGGATCTCGGAGCGACACTGCTCTGTGTACCCTCCGCCTTCACCTTGACGACCGGCAGGGATCACTGGCTACCGCTTCTGCGCGCCCGGGCCATTGAGAATCAGTGCCACGTCTTCGCACCTGGCCAATGGGGGCACCACGGAGGGAAGAGGCGCTCCTACGGCCACAGTTGCATCCTTGATCCCTGGGGCACCACTCTTGCCGAGATTCCCGATGGAATTGGATATGCCGTCGCGCGGATCGATGCCGAGCGAACTCAACGTGCGCGCACCCAGCTCCCCGTCCTGAAACATCGTCGCCACAAGGTCATCAAGGAGACCCCATGCATTCAGGAGTGAGGGCGCTTCTCATCGCTGGACTCCTTCTTCTCGGGGCAGTACCGCCCGCCAGCGCCGACAACTCGCCCCGATGGCTCCGGCTCAGCTGGACCGGTGCCGATGCAAGCGAGAGCATGTCCGTCACCTGGAATACAGAGGACTGCAGTGTGGAAACGACCCTTCAACATGGTCTCACCACCGCGTTGGGCATCGAGGCCACTGGAACCAGCTTCCAGGCCAATGACGGCATCGGCTGCGTGCATGAAGTCGAGCTCCTGGACCTCGCACCCGCGACCACCTACCAGTATCGCGTGGGGGCCCCCGGGCAATGGTCCCCCCTTCATGCCTTCACCACCGGTCCCATTGCCGGATGCGGAAGTACATCTTTCGTCGTTCTCGGAGACAACCGCAGTCAGGACAACTACGGCCCCGCCCCCCAATGGCCGGACATCTATGCGCACGCCCTCGAAAGCGGGCCGGACTTCGTGATCGACACGGGCGACATTGTGAAAGACGGTGAGGAATCACTCCAATGGATCAACTATCTTGAGGAGTCTGCGGAACTTCTGCCTCTCGCGCCCCATCTCCCCTCATTGGGGAACCATGACGAAGATCAGCAGGAGGGCGACTACGCGAACTACAACCAGATCTTTCAACTTCCTCGGAACAAGAAAACGGACACGGAAGACTATTATTTTTTCACCCATGGGGACGCGATCTTCGTCGCGCTGTCGACCTCGACGTGGACCGGAGGAGACATCCCATTCCAGGAACAGGCGGATTGGCTGGACACAGTGCTCACCGAGAACCCCCGCTCGTGGAAATTCGTCTATTTCCACCACCCCATCTTCACATCCTACGCACTCCTGGACCTGATTCTGGATGAGGTCGAACTCAATCATCCCCCGAACGAAAAGAATCAGAACCCCGCGCTT
>CAVOCR010000133.1:0-5928 GCA_963694245.1 Myxococcota bacterium | reverse complement strand
TCGTTGATCCACTGGACCGGCACCTCCGCGATCGCGTAGCCGAGCCGTCGTGCGAGGAAGAGCGCCTCGACATCAAACCCGAAGCCGTCGATCGTGCTTCGGGAGAAGACCTCTTGAGCCGCGTCCGTTCGAAAGAGCTTGAAGCCACATTGGCTGTCCCGAATGCCCGGGAGCGCGATCGCCTGCACCATCAGGTTGAAGATTCGGCCCATCGTCTCTCGATAGAGCGGTTGATGCTCCAGGATTTGGCTCTCTTTCATTCCTCGGGACCCGATGACGACGGGTGAGTTCTCGGCATGGTCTGCGAGAGTCTTCAGCTCCTCGATCGGGGTTGAGAGATCGGCATCGCACATCAGGATCCATGCTCCGGATGCCTCCAGCATGCCGTGGCGGACACTGTAGCCCTTTCCCCGGTTCCCTGGATTCTCGAGGACTCGTCCCCGCTCCATGCCCTGAAGCGCATGTTTCACGACCTCGGTCGTGTTGTCGGAGGAGCCATCGTTGACGACCAGGATTTCGGTCTGGGGGGCGTGTTCGGCGATCCAGGCGCGAATCCGTTCGATGGATGGGGTGATCCGTGCGGCCTCGTTGTAGGCCGGAATGACGATGGAGAGGTCCTGGAGCGCTGTGTACACGGGGCTCAGAGTGAGACCGGTTCCACTCGTTGTCAACTTGCTGGCCGGCGGATATCCTGGGGTGCATGCACGTGGATCACATCGAGCGCGAATGGAAGATCATCGTCGAGGGAGCGGAGGCCATGGAGCGTCTGCTGGACGCTCTGGGGGACCCGGATCGGATCGAGCGGCAGCGCAACGTCTATTTCGATACGGAAGATTCTGCGCTTCGGGAGCTGCGCCGCATGTTGCGGGTCCGGATTGCCGGCGACTCCATCGTTCTCACCTACAAGGGCCGATCGACGATCGTGGATGGTTTCATGTCCAGCCGAGAGGTCGAGGCGGATCTCGATGGGGAGACCTGGTCAGCCATTGAACAGGGAAGTCAGGAGATTTCGGATCTCAGCCATCCGCCCGTGATCGAGGCCATCGCCGGACTCGATTGCCCCCGTCTCCGAGGGCACGCGGAGCTTCATAATCTACGGCGGTTTTATCCGCGAGCCGCAGGGTACACCCTGGAATTGGACGAGACACGGTATCCGGATGGCACGGTGGAACATGAGATCGAGGCAGAAGTCACTCCAGAACAGGCAGAAGAGGTCCGGAGGGATCTGGAGGGGCTGCTTCGTTCACTCGATCTTCCGATGACGCCCCAGACCCGCTCCAAGTATGCGCGCCTGCTGGCGCGACTTTCGAAGAACTCCTGATCAGCGCCAGGCGATCCCGGTGCTCACGACGCCGACGCCTTCCTCCGTGTGAATTGTAGGGAGGGAGCCGCCCTCTGGGATGGAGATGAGTCGGTATTCAAAGCTCTTGAATGGATTGTCGAGACTGCCTCCCACGAGAAGGCTGCTTCCATCGGGTGCCAGGGCCAGTGGATGGCGAAGACCCTGGCTGGTGATGGTGCTCAGCGGGGTCACCGAGAGGTCGGGAACGTGTACGAGGACGAGGGTTTCTTCAACCTGCACGACGACCCGCTCTTCGTCGATTCGGATCACTGCTTGAATCACTCCGGGGGGCAGGGTCAGATCCAGGGCTTCCTTTCCGACGCCTTTCGTGTATTTCCGCAAGGCAGTCTTGCTCGAAGCATAGACGAGCGTCGAGGCGTCCATGTAGATCGGTGGGATCCCCGTCGTCATTACGGATCCATCGGCCGACTGGGCGCCTGATCCATCGGCTCCAGCGAGGGTGAGATTGGCGCCGGACACCCAGGCGATCTGGTTTCCAATCTCCGACCAGCCGAAGCTGCTGACGATCCCTTTCGAGACAAAGTCCTGAGTGCCGTTCTTGAAGATGTGGAGATGACTTTCGCCGGCCAGGGTCTCGAGATCCGCGAGCAACAGGGCGATTCGATCTCCTCCCGGTTGCGCGCCAAAGAGCATGATTCGGGTCGGCTCCAGATAGATGGCAGCCGCCTCTTCCGGATCAAGATCCGTGAGCGCGAAGGAGAGAAGATGGTCGGGGGCATCTTGAGCATCGAGTCGATACACGTCGCGGGAACTCACGGTGCTCCCGTCCAGCGTGAGGGTATCGTAGTGGAGGGCGTCGTTTGCGATGCCCATCGACTGGCCCAGACGCACAGGAGGCGCCACTTCGACGGAGACCTTGATGGCCTTCGCCCCCTGGCCCACGGATCGAATGTGTTGATAGGCGGCATCTTCACCTACGGAGATGCAGGTGTAATAGACCTGCGAACCGACGGGAATGGGATTCAAGACTGTTTCCGTACAGGGAGGCTGGATCGGCCCGATGACTGCGTCTTCGAGTCCGTCGGGGGAGGAAATCTGATCCGAGACGATGTCTTCGGGAGAATCCTCCGTGTCCTGCTCCACGATGTCTCCGGGAAGGTGTGTGCCGTCGACATCGTCCGGTGCCGGATCGGCGCCATCGCCGCATGCGAGCGGTATCATCAGGGCAAGGGTGGATGCGAACGCTGCGATTCGGCGTTTCATGAAACTCTCCAGAGCGTTGGGTTCAGTGCGTGATGGCCCAGGTCGCCAGGCTCGTCACCGCCCCCAGCGCGAGACCCAGAGCGGAGACACCCACCATGCGAAAGGCCATTGGCCAGGTGAGAGTTTCCTTCGACTCCTTGTTCTTCGGAGTTCGATGAATGGGGATCGGGGCTGCCACGGGTCGCGAAACAGCGTATTGCGCATGCAGCCGTCCCATTTGTTCCGCGACAGACTGGGCTGTCTGGGGACGATGGGCGGGGTTTTTCGCGAGCAGCGATTCCACGAGGGTGCATACCGCTGTGGGAATGGTCTCGGGAAGCGGTGGAACGGGAGAAGTGACCTGTGCACGGAGCACATTGACGGGGTCCGGGTCTTCAAACGGAAGCGTTCCCGTCAGCATCTCGTAGCACATGATGCCCACAGCGTAGAGATCCGTTCGGGCGTCGAGGGTTCCGAGGCGGGCCTGTTCAGGGGCCGCATAACAAGGGGAACCGAGCATCTTCCCTGCTGAAATCAACTCGTCTCCCGGATCTTCACCGAGGTTTCGGGAGATTCCGTAATCGACGACTTTCACGTGTTCCTGCCCATCGGCGTCCACTTCGATGAGCACGTTGGCGGGCTTCATGTCCCGGTGGACGAAGCCCCGCTCATGCGAGAGAGCGAGGGCGCGGCAGATTTCGCCCGCGATGTGAAGCGTTCGCTCCACGCTCAGGGTTCCCATGTTTTCGACGAGTTGCTCAATCGTGAGGCCGTTCAGTCGCTCCAACGCGATGAACACGCGATTGTCCACGGAGCGGCCTGCGCCATTCATTCGGACGATTCCCGCATGCTCGAGGCGACGAAGAACGAGGACTTCCCGGCGGAAGCGTTCGATGATTGTGGGATCAGCGGCGAGTTCCTCTCGGATCAGCTTGACCGCCACAATCTCCCGATTTCGTCCGTCCCACGCGGCATGCACTTCCGCAGTGGCTCCCCATGCAATGCGATGAAGGAGAATGTGTCGCCCATCCAGATTCCGCCCCTGAAGACGTTCATTGGGATCCATCCACGCGCCCGCGATTCCGGGAATTCTGTGCTTGACGCAGATTTCACCTGTGACCACTTCCTGACACCGCGGGCAGAAGAGTTCTTCATTCGCAGGTTGTGTGGCCAATGGATGTGCGTTTCCCATGTGATCTCTGAGCACATGCTCCAGAATCGAGCTCAAAACAAGCGGTCGAGAGGGAGCAGGAGTTCAGGTCCTTTGTTGCTGATTGGCGCACGTTTGACAAGGGCTGCGGACCCAGGACAATGGGAACCGATCAACTGAACCCCCGAGGGAGGGATCTCCATGAGTATCTGGAAGACTGTTGGAATGATGATTGTCGCTCTCTGGGTGACCGAACCCCTGGAATTGTTGGCACAGCGCGCTCAATCCTGTGACAGCTGCGACGCCTGCACGGCGGCGTTGGGCGTGAGCGAGGCCCGCGTGGAGATGTCGGGCGACCTCGTGCATGAAGGGGAAGGTCCCTGCATCGTCATTCGAGGTGCGGATGCACGTCTGGACGGTCTGGAGAGGGACATCCGCCCGGTCGGAGGCACAGCCACGGTGGGTGTTCGCATCGAGGCGGATGGGGTGCTTGTTCGGAATGTGCATGTGATGGGAGCGGATGTGGGAATCGAGGTCGCCGGAAGCAAGCGCGTGACCCTCTTTCACAATTGGATTCAGGCGACGAAATCAGGCATCGCCGCGGACGGAGCGGAAGGACTGCGGATCACGCGATCCGTGGTTCAGTCCGGAGCCGTGGGCGTCAGCCTGGGAGCGGGAGGAAAGACCGCGTGTGTCGAGAACACGCCTTTTTCGGCCCGCGGAGTGGTCATCCAGGGGACCCACATCTCGGGAGCGGGGACGGGAATCCTGGCGTGTGACACCCTGCCCGTGTTGTCGCGAAACGTGATCTCGGGAAATGAGGTGGGCGTGCACATTGCGGCGCCTGCAAAGGGTCCGGGGGGTGAGAAGCCGAGTCCCTGGGATCCCTGCGCCTGCGCTCCGGAAATCACGGAGGCCTCTGCGGGCACCGCGCTCTTCTACAGCAGCGGTTGTCATGGCTGTCAGATCCATGAGGAGTGGCTTCCCGATTTGAAGAGTCGGGGACATGACATTCGGATCCGGGAGACGGGGCCCGAGAATCGTCTCGCTTCCCAGGAGTTCGACGTGTTCATCGACCGGTGTCTTCCTCAGATCATGGATGCCATTGGCATTCCGGGCTGTGTCCCCAACTACGGCTGTCTCTCGAATGATCTCACGCTCAAGGTGCGCTCGGGCGAGAAGAGTCTGGAGCGTGAAACGGAGATCAACTCGTCCGCGGACCTCGCTCATTATGCGAGTTTGTGCGCGGATGCTGCTGCACGGAACTATGGGAAGGGCACCGAGTGCATTCGTCATCTTCTGATGGACAACACGGTCTGCAACAACCGGAAGCTGGACATTCAGACAGCCGGTTTGTCTGGCCAATGGGCGGGTATCGGAAATGCCTGCAAGACCACGGAGAAATATGGGGACTCGGGGGCTTCCACGGGCGCGTGTACCCGGGCTTGTGATGCGATTCCGACGGCTCCGGAGATGCCCGCGCCACGAGAGCGGGAGACGCGCCTTCCTCCACCTCCGCCCATTTCAGCCCCGGTGGAGAAGCCCCCTGTTGCACCCGTCGCGCCCCCTGTTCCTCCGCCCGTTGCCGCGGCGGAGACCGGGGCCGCTGCGAACCCGGAGGCAGCTGCGGCTTCTCCTCTTTCGAACCGGGTGCTGATTGGCATCGGGTGTCTTGTCCTTCTCGTGGTGGGAGGCTTCATCTGGAGCCGCCGAGAAGAGGACGGCAGCGCCTGAGCTCCATGAATCTGCGCCTTCCATCATGGGGTTCGAGACCCCGTACGATCGGTCTTCGGCTCGGGGCATTCCTCGCGTGTGCTGCATGCATTGGTCTCGATGTCGATTCAGGGGCCTCCTTTCCCAGCTCAGCGGACTGGGCAGCCAGCGCGGAGACGATCGCCCAGGAAGCGGAACCGGGGGATGCGCTCTGGGTCTTGCCCGCATACACCCAGCTTCACCCGGATTTCCGGGCGACGAAGCAGGGGGTTCTCGATACGCTCCCACGCCTCGTCATGCAGAACCCCACGGTTCTCGATGTCGCTCGTCATCGCAGACTCTGGATCGTGGCTCCGTCCTCCGTGCAGTTCCCGCTTCCCGAGGAGGTGGGAGCGGTGGAATCGATCGCTGCGCATGGATCTCTTCAGGTGTCCCGGGTGGATCTCCCGGTTCGCTCACGGAAGTTTGACCTGTCCTCTGCGCTTCAAAGAGCGGATGTATCCCGTTGGGATGCATCGGG
>CAVOCR010000132.1:0-5951 GCA_963694245.1 Myxococcota bacterium | reverse complement strand
CCGCAGCGAGAAGATTGGAGAGTTGAAAGAGGATCAAATCCCCTCGTTGCAGGAGGCCCTCAAGGAACTCAACGAGACCCTCAGCCGACGAGCGAGAGAGCTCAATTCCGCCACTGAAAAGGACCCGGCTGCGCAGAACGCGCTGAAGGTGCTCACCCAGAAAGTCGTGGAGGCCACCCGGGCGATGAAGGACACGCGGAAGGCCCTCACGATGCTGCAAAAAGCCCATGCCCGTGACGAACGCTCGATGACGGGACTGGTGGATGCGGAGCGAAGACTTTCCGCCGAGGCGGGACGACTCTCCGCCCATCTCCTCTCCTGGGATGCTGCGCTCGCCCAGCTTGAAACATCACGGACGGCACAATCCCTGGTAATTCAAGCGGCGAAAGCCCCCCTGGCGATCCACGCCACCACCTGGGAACCTCGAATCTCCACGGTTCAGGCGGAGCTCATCCGACTCCAGGGGAAATCACTGGAGGAGGTCGAACTGGACTGGGAAGACGACGGGCCCACCTACATCGTGAGCCCCCGAATCCTGCGTCTACCAGAGCCCAACCCAATGACCCGCTACCAGAGCGGAGTCCACCGCCTTCACCAGAAATACAAGAACTGGTGGAGCAGCGCTCCCCCCGGAATTCGGGAAGAGCACGTGGACTGGGAAAAGAAAATCGCCGAATTGGAAGGACTCCTCATCTATCTCGAGGAATTGAACGCCTCGACCACTCGAATGGTCGAACTCCGAGACGCGCTTCTTCATGCCCGAGAGCAATCGTCCCGCTAAGGAGGAAACATGCAGCGATCATCGGTCCGGCGAAAACTCGCCATCGCCACCTGGGATGCTCCCCGAGAAGGCAACATCTACGGCCGCCTGGCCCTCGACGCCACGCGGCTGGTCGCGTACCTCGACGAGGTGCGGGAGCGAAGCGGAATCAAGGTCACCATCGGACACGTCATCGGGCGATGCGTCGCGCTCGCCTTGAAGCAGGCGCCGGGACTGAATGGGATCATCCGGTTTGGGAGCTTCGTTCCCCACGACACGGTGGACATCAGCTTTCTCGTGGCGTTCGACGAAGGGCGAAACCTTGGAAAGGCCAAGATCGAAGAAGCGGACACCAAGAGCATCGAGCAGATCGCTTCCGAACTCGATCAACACGCCGACAAGATCCGAGGGGGAAAAGACGAAAACCTGAAGAAGAGCATGGACAGCGCACGATGGATGCCCACCTTCCTGCTGCGATGGGTGCTCATCCTGATCGGCTACATGTCGGCGGTCCTCGGATGGAGCGTGAAATCTCTCGGGGTCGAACGATACCCCTTCGGAGCATGTTGCATCACCAACGTGGGCATGTTCGGACTCGACGAGGGCTACGTTCCGCCCACCCCCTTCGCTCGCTGTCCGATATACGTGCTGATCGGAGCACTCAAAGACGCCCCACGAGTGGTCGATGGCGCAGTGACCGTGCGGAAAGAGCTGGTCATCACCGCGACCATTGATCACCGCTATATCGATGGAGCGCAGGGCGCCGCCCTGGCCAACGTGCTTCGAGCGATCTTCGAGGACCCCACAAAACTGGAACTCGCTCAGCCCTCCGCCTGAGACTTCAGCGCCTCGAGAACCCCTTCGAGTGCCGGCGGAAGACCGGAATCGACACGCAAACGCGCCCCTGTCTCCGGGTGCGCGAGGTCGAGCCGAGCGGCGTGTAGGAAGATCCTCCCGAGTCCAAACTCCTCCCGCATGAAACGATTGATCACACCCTTTCCGTGCGTGGTGTCCCCAAGCACCGCATGACGCTCATGGGCCAGGTGTCTCCGGATCTGGTGACGACGGCCCGTTCGGATACGCACCTGGAGCAAGCTGAGGGGACCGTGCAGGGGAACCGTCCAGCCTCCCAGAGGGACCCACTCGGTGAAGGCCTCCTGGATCCGCCCCGTGTCCCGGTTCGTCAACGCCCTCTCCGAACACCCCGGAGACGCGACCGCGCCCCGAACCAACGCACAATACTCCTTCACGCAATCGCCCTCCGTCATGGCTCCCTGAAACGCCGCCGCGGCCGCGCTGCTCAAGGCAAAGAGGACGACGCCGGAGACCGGCCGATCCAGGCGATGAACCGGATAGACATGCATCCCCACCGCATCCCGGGTTCGCTGCAGAAGAGGAACACCCGCGTCCCTGTGCTCCGACGAACGGTGCACAGGCACCCCGGAAGGCTTGTCCACCACCACACAATGCTCGTCTTGATGAAGGATGCGTATCGGCTCCATCTCACCACCTTGCCACGCTCTGACACGGATGGCGACGATCCCTCCGGTTGACAATGTACCGATCGGTACGTACATTACTGGCATTCGCTCTTGAAACGACTTTCCTGGAGACATGCATGACGCCGCTTACACGATTGATGGGAACCCTCATGGGGATGATGCTCGCCGGCGTGGCCTGCTCTGAAGCCATGCTCCCTGAACAGGAAGACTCCACGCGCCCCCCTCCTGCGACCCGCTCAGAGGTCGGAGAGAGCGCGAGTCCCTCATCATGCCAGGCCAACCAGCCCTGGCCCTATCCCGCCGGAAACCCCCATGTAGGCGTTCACGCGGGGCCGGGAAACAACGATGTGGTCGCGTGCACCCTCGCGGAACACTACACGGAGGAATGGCATGCCCTCAAGGGACGGGCGATCGCCCAGCCCAACACGTTCAGTCCGGATGGTCTCGTCACCTACGTGACCACTACGCAGCCCGCGCCCGGCGAGTGCACGGTGCACGCTCTTTCGACGAAAACGGGAGACGTCCTCTGGTGTCGCGCTTTCAATGACGGGGCGCTCTGGTCATCCATCGAAGTCGACGAGATGGGCATCCTCTACTTCACGACGGGAGACGCCCTCATTTCCCTGAATGCGGATGGTTCCGATCGCTGGAGCGTCTCGACTCCGCTCCATCCCGGAGGCCCGAACGGCGCGATTGGGCTGCATTTCTCGCCCGATGGACACATCGCGACCGTGACGAATCAAGGCGCTGTGCTCCTGCTCAGTCGAGAGACCGGTGCAATCCTCGCGAGCCTCGACATCCAGGAGACCTTTGGCTTCATGGCCCCCGCGACAGCGAGCTTCGGCATCAGCCTCGTCGATCTGATGCCGGCCGCGATCCTGGAAGACTTCGCATCCTTCCAGGACGGGGATCCGGGAGTCCTTCTCGGGGTGTTCACCGGCGAAGGAAACTTCAGCGACAACACGATCGGGATCGCGCCCAATGGCGATCTCTACGTCGTGGGAGGAGGCCCAGAGAGCGACAACGGCGCGATGGTGCAGATCCGAGTCGACGGAACCGCAGACGCGCCCATTCTAACTCCTGGATGGCACGTCCCGTTCCTCGAAAGAAGCGCCTGCAGCCCGGCGATCTCGCCGGATGGCAGGTTCGTGAAGATCTCCGATGGAAACTCCACATTCAATTTCCTGAACCCCGAGAATGCCGTCGCCACCATGCGCATCATCGACATCGTCGAATGCGATGCCAACACGGACGAAGACCCCGACCCCGAAATCTGTGCGCCCGCGATGAACATTCCGCTCGCGACCGGACCGATCATGGGCACGACGCCCATGCTCTCAGAGGGCATCCACTACGTATATGAGCTCCAATTCTCTCATTTGCTCGATGACTCCTCACCGGATCTGCGCGCCTTCGACGGGGAAGAAGTTCTCTGGGAATTGAACCTCCCCGATCAGCTCCAGTGGAGCTCGGTCATCACCGTGACTGACGAGCACCTGGTAGGTACCGCCACCGCCTTCACCCCCTCGGAGCACTCCATCTTCACCGTGGAGCTCCCAGGAACCGCGAAGAGCGAACTTCTGATCATTCACCGGGTCACGGGAAAGGTCGTGTTCCGGGCTCCCATCACGGACGACAGCACCGCCACGGTCACGGTCGGCCCGGATCGTGCGCTCTATGTGACGCTGCTGACACTCCTCCACACCATGTCCGTGGACACCCACCCAATCGCAGGATTGATCCGATTCTCCCCGACGGAAGAGGCTGCGCTCAGGACTGACAGAGCGCCCTGAGAATGTCCGCGAGCCCCTCGCTCGTGGCGAACTGTTCCACGAGCACCCCATGCGGTCCCGAAATCCGGACCGCGGGCGCGAAATCACAGACATCGAGGCATCCGCGGCAAGCGAGGTTGAACGCGGGTTGTCCCGAGGCCCCCCACTCCGCCTGAAGCTGAAGCAGACTCTGGAGAATCGGGAGCCCTCCTCCAAACTGACAGCGACCGACACAGACTTCGACGGAAACGGCGTGCGGGCGATCCAGCGGCAACCCCGGATTCATCGCAGTGGCGGCCACCACTTCGTAGAGCTCCACCTCAATGTCCTGGGCGAGCGACTCCATCACCGCACGCGTGATGCGACCCTCTCCTGCGAGGTCCGAGAGCTCTTCCGCGATATCGGCCATCAGCATGGCATCCAACGGCGCTGGATCCGTCATCGTGTCTCCTCCCGAATCGCTCTCATCCTGCCCCCGATCGCATGAATCGTCCAGGGCTCCCGACGCGACATGGCGAAACAGGTCGCCCAACCGAACAATCCATTTTTTTTCACGATGCATCCAATCGGAATGATCCGTTGTTCCCGCTCGTTCGTATTACCGTCAGCTCAGACTCACAATTCATGTTCATTGGAGGGAAGGCCCATGAAGTTCGTCCGACACACACACCCGGTTCACAAACGCATCACGCGTCATGTGCTCCTGCTCATCCTCGTGAGCATGCTCGTCTCCAGCCCCACGTGGGCCCAGGAGGCATCCGCCACCGAGTCCCTCCCTCTGGCGGGAGACATGAACCAGGACGGAGGCGTGAACATCCTCGACGTGATGTGCGGGACCCACACAGCGCTCTGGGTCATCCAGAAAGAACCCGGACCGCCCCCCGCATGCGCGAACGACATCCTCTGGCAGACCGACGTGAACTGCGACTCGAAGGCGGACATCACGGATGTGCTGATTACCATCCAATTCGCGCTCGGATACCCCCTGAACCCCGTGCTCGATGCAAACGGAGATGGGCTCGTGGACGCATGTTCCGTGGACGCGGTCTGCGCGGGGAACGCATGCGACACGATCCGTGCATTCGACCTCGACAGCGACGGCACAGTGACCCGGCAGGAGTGGTTCGAGTACACGGGCCTTCTGGAGCTCGTGGATGACAACGGCGACGGCACCGTCACGAACGCCGAATACCTCAACGGATCCGAGGGAACGGCCGACAACGGACCGACCAAGGAATCCAGCGGGACTTCAGGCGAATCCAACGACGGAACGGGAACCACACGCAATGAACCCCGCGGAGATGCCAATACCCCGCCGACGCGAACGGATTCTGGCGAGCGATGGGACTCCGAGGACCCGGGGTCCCGGCAAGAGCCCCGAAACAACCCTGACAATCGCTCCAATCCGGGGACAGGCGGAGGCAGCGCTGGCGGAAACACGGGCGGAGGCACCGGCGGAAACACGGGCGGAGGCACCGGCGGAAACACGGGCGGAAACACGGGCGGAAACACGGGCGGAAACACGGGCGGAAACACGGGCGGAGCCGGCGCGCCCAACCCGGAATTCTTTCTGGACTGCTCGGAGAACTACGACAAGCTGAACTTCCCCAAGGTCTGGGACAGCCACCCTTCCGAGTGCGTTCCGGCACCCGGAGATCCAGCGGACGCCTGCACCCTCTCCTTCACAGAGTTCTGTGATGTTAACGGCGATGGCGTGGTCGATGACGACAAGATGGGTGTCGGCGTGACCTTTTGCGGGGGCGCCAGCAAATGCACCTACCAGGGCATGGGAGGAGGCACCCCCATTCCGTGTCCATGCGACAAGAACGAGAAGATCGTTCAGTCCCCAGTCCCCGATTGCGATCCCTTTGGGCCCACGTCCCCGCCTCCTCCGGGACCCGGAGAACCCCCGCATGG
>CAVOCR010000131.1:0-6012 GCA_963694245.1 Myxococcota bacterium | reverse complement strand
GTCCGTGACATAGACCTCGCCGTGCTGGAACGGACTCATCGTTCCCGGATCCACATTGATGTAGGGATCCAGCTTCATCATGGAGATCTTCAATCCGCGGGCTTCCAGCAATGCCGCAAGAGAAGCCGCTGAGAGCCCCTTTCCGAGAGAAGACACCACGCCACCGGTCACAAAAATGTATTTGGTCTGCCTAGCCGTCATCCCACTGCCTCCGCACCGCTTGAGGTGCACTTCGAGGACCCGACGGGCCGGATCGAGCGAAAGCTAGCACCCGGTCGAATCGTTCGTCAACCTGCAGAAACTCTTTGAATTCCAAAGGCTTCCTCTTTCAAGCAACGGAAAACAACTGTGCCGCATGGGCCGCGAACCGAACATCGCCGGGGGCCAATTTGAGCCCAGTAACTTGATCCGGAGCAAGCCATTGGAGGGCGTCATGTTCCGTCAGAATCGGCGTGGATCCCGGCGCGATTCGTCCCTCCACAAAGTGGATCTCAAGCACGCAGCCGTCGTGTTCCAGCACGTCGCTCCACAGTGCATTTCCGGTCTCAATCTGGAGATGCAGCTCTTCCTCGAGCTCCCGCTTCAGCGCAGTAAAGAGCGTTTCGCCGGGTTCGACCTTGCCGCCTGGAAACTCCCAACAGCCGGGATGGGCCATGGACGGCCCCCGGCGCACCAGAAGAAGAGCCCCTTCCTCGTTTCGAAGGACTCCCGCAACCACCTTCAGCGTGTCCACCCGAAGACTCGCTCAGACTGCCATGTGGATGAACGCGAGGATCGCATCCTTGGTGCGTAACTTCAGCTTCTTGAGACGCCTCATTTCCAACGCCTCATCGGAAGTCAGCCGTTCCAGGTCCGCGAGTGCCGACAAGCGCTCATCCAGTGTCCGATGTTCTTCTCGCAGATCGTTCAAGCGCATCTGGGGCATACACCGGGCCGTTGCAGCGTGCGGCATGCGTTCCCTCCATGGGTTTGTGGTGAGTGAATGGGGGTTCTCTCGAACCGCTCGTGAGTCAATGACACGTCACCAGTGTGGGCAAGCACTGGATCCGTGTCAAAAAACGGGATGGCTTCACCTTCTCGTCTCGATCAGCGCTTCTCCCGTTGGCGGACCGATTTGAATCTCCGCGTCGGAACGTCGAAGATAAATCGGCTGAAGGGCCTCCACGCCTGGTCTCTCACCGGCGATCGCCTGACGGCGACCGAGGGCAGCCGTCACGCCTCCCAGGGGAGTGTCACGGGAATCATCGCCCCGAGAGTGTCGACCGACGATGTCCGGATACACACGCAATCCCTCGCCAATGCACACGACCTCTTCTCCCAGCGGATCGAGGCGTGCGGCAAACGAGACCGGAGACTCCACCACCGGGGGGCAGAGGGTCTCGACCACATGCCCCTTCGCATCCACCCGATACACAGCGCCGAACACCTCGCTCTTTCGGGCATCCAGCACAGGAGCAACGAGCACATTCGCTGCCCCCAGCCCCTCCGCGAGCGCCTCCAGGCTACACGTTCCCACGATCTCCACACCCGATGCCCAGGACAGCGCACGAGCGGTCGCCATTCCGATTCGGATCCCGGTAAAGGAACCCGGTCCCATCGACACGGCGATCAAGTCGAGATCCGCGGGACCCATTCCCCGCGCCTGAAGGATCGCCTGAATCTCTGGAAGGAGAAGTGCTGCGTGCCCGCGGGGGGCATGCGTCGTGCGCTCCTCCACACATTCCATGCCCTCGAACAACGCCACGCTCAGAGTCAGCGTGGCCGTCTCCACGCCCAGCGTGAAGCGGGGCCAGCTCGCCTCAGTGGAGGATGTCATGACGAAGGCTCCTAGAGAGTGTCGAAGAGTCGGGAGAGATCGTTCTTGAAGACGAGAACCATCAACATGAGGATGAACGAGAGCCCCACATACGCGGCGATCTGACGAGTCCGGATGCTCACCGGGCTCCGCTTCACCGCCTCAATGGCGAAGAACATCAAATGTCCGCCATCCAACATGGGAATCGGCAGAAGGTTCAAGAGTCCGAGGTTGATGGAAAGCATCACCATGATTCCGAAGAACCAACGCGCCTTGTGTTCCTTCTCCCCAGTCTTCGCTGCCAGTTGACCAATGAAGATCGGCCCGCCCAGCTGACTCATGGGCACCTTGCCCACGAACAGCCCCCCGATCGCATGTACATTCAAGCGAATCGCCTCCCAGGTCTCCCCAAAAGCCCGATGCAACGCAAACGCCAGCAAATGCTCATTCGCCACGTCTTCCGGAAACCCGACCTCGCTGAGATTCTCCGCCCCAAACACGACCTTTCGCGTTTCGTTGTTGAACTCTCCGCGGATGCTCTTCTCCACCGGCGTGAACGAGCGGGTGAAGACCTCATTTCCCCGTTGAATCTGAAGCGTCCGCTCCTGATCGGGGGCCTCATGAATCCGGGCCAGCATGTAGCGCCAGCGCTGCACGGGTTCACCATCCAGAGAGAGAATCCGGTCCCCGGGAACGAGCCTCAGTTGATCCGCTGCGGGAGTCCCCTCCTTCACTTCGAAGACAATGGTCTCCGACTGGGTCACGCCCAACGCCTGGAGCGGTTCGCCCTCGACCGTGGGGATCGTCAGCACGATGTCCCGTGCAGTCCCGGAAAACGCGTCCAGCCTCACGCCCGCGGTCGCTCCCAACCCCCGCTCGAGACCGATGACCCGCAGGGTGACTGGCTGTCCCGCTGCGGCTCGGATGTGGCGCTTCACCTCATACCACCGCTCCACGGGCTTCCCATTCAGCGCGAGAAGACGATCCCAGCTCTCGAGCCCCGCGGCCTCCGCGCGGCTTCCCGCTGCGACATGGAGGATGGGACGAAGATGATCCATTCCCACACGAATCTGCCCCCTGGTTTCCACCAGACCGAGTTGGGGAGCCCGAATGATTTCGCGGGCCGATGGCGTGATCTTCGCGGATTGCTGCTCACCTGCCCTCTCCCACGTGATGTCGAGAGCCACGCCGGCCGCCCCCGCGATTTCATCATGGAGCTGCCACCAGTAGTTCACCGGATCTCCGTTGATCGCGACGATGCGATCCCCGGATTGCATGCCCGCCGCTTCAGCAGGCCCTCCCTCCATCACCATCCCGATCTCGGAAGGCGGAAGACGTGTGGCACCCATCGCCATGATGAAGAAAATGAAGACCGGCAAAATCAGATTGAAGAACGGGCCTGCGAAGACAATCAAGAATCGCTTCCAGAGCGCCTGACTGTTGAACGCATCCGGAACATCCTGCGGCATCAGCGGCTCTTCCGGATCCTCCCCGAGCATTTTCACATACCCGCCGAGAGGCAGAAGACTCACGCAATACTCGGTTCCGGATCGCGCCGATCGGTACACCGTCCATCGCGGGCCAAATCCCAGAGAAAAGACCAGCACACGAACGCCGCACATGCGGGCGACAATGAAGTGCCCGAATTCATGAAAGAAGATCAGGCCGCCAAGCAAAGCCGTGAAATACAAGAGTCCCATGACATCTCCTGCGGGGGAATCCCGCGCGTGCCGCATCCTAGCACCGGTCCTCGGGCGGAGCCAATCCGGACAGGCAAGACTCCGAACCTCGGGTCTTGACTTCCAAAATGAGGACGGGGGAACATCGCGCCGTCCGTGAACCCTTGAACCCGGGAAGGCCATGCGCTGCCCATCGTGCGACATTTCAACAACTCTTGTGAGTACAGAGCCATTCCAGCCCTTCTGCTCTGAGAGATGTCGGGCCATCGACATGGGTCGCTGGCTCAACGAAGAATACGTGATCAGTCGATCGCCCTCCACCGAAATGGATGGGCCTGCCCTTACCCCTGAACGCATCGGAGTTGCCGATGAAACCATGGCATCCACTCGCGCTGGTGACAGCGTTCCTCATGACAATGAGTCCAATGATGGCGACCGCCGAATCCACTGAATCCTCCGAAGAGCGCACGAGCAGTCTGCGTCCGGACATCGCGCTCACCACGCTTCCCAATGGTCTGGACATCTGGACCCTCGAAGATCACAGCGCCCCGCTCGTGACGTTTGAGATGTGGTTCAAGGTGGGTTCCGGAGATGAGCGCGAAGGCGTGGGCGAGGACCATGGCATCACGGGTCTCAGCCACTTCTTCGAACACATGATGTTTCGAGGCACTCCGGATCACCCGCAGTTCTTTGAAGAGATCTATGCCCTCGGCGGGAAGCTGAATGCGTGGACCTGGCTCGATGCCACCTGCTACTGGGAGAAGCTGCCCTCCGCACACCTCCAACGCATCATTGCGTTGGAAGCGGACCGGGTTCGAAACATGGACATGAGCTTCCTCTCGCTCGAACCCGAGCGCGAAGTCGTGAAAGCCGAACGACTCCTTCGAACCGACAACGACCCGAGCGGAGCCATGAGTGAGCTCCTCGACGCCACGGCGTTTCAAACGCATAGCTATCATTGGCCCACGGTCGGGTGGATGCGCGATCTCAATCGAATCACACTGGACGAGGCGAGGGCGTATCATCGAGCGCATTATGTCCCCAACAACGCGTACATGGTCATCGTCGGCGACTTCAACACGGAGGAAGTGGTCTCCTGGGTGAACGCCGAGTTTGGAAGCCTGGAAGCCCGACCGATTCCTTCCCGAAGCCACCAGGGAGAGCCTCCGCAGACCGAGGAGAGGGAGGACTACCTCCTCCTGGAGGTCGAAGCGCCGCTCGTCCGAATCGGGTACCGGGTTCCTGCGTTCTCCGATCCCGATTGGCCCATTCTGGAGATCATCGACCAGGTCCTGAACGGCGGGAAATCCTCCCGCCTCAAGCAGCGGCTGATCTTCGGAGAAGAGCCCATCGTGGCCGGGATCGAATCCTCTCTTCTGCCCGTTCGCGATCCCTACCTCTATTTCTGGGGTTTCCGAATGCTTCCGGGGCATCCACTCGAGGAGGCGGTGACCCACCTCGACCAGGCGATCACGGAGGTGTTGAGCGAGTTGGTGGATCCCGAGGAGATCGCACGCGCCAGCGCACGACTTCAGGCCTCGGTCATTCGGGACATGCTCACCACCCAGCAACGAGCCGACCTCATCGGGTTCGGTCTTCGGGCAGCGGACAATCCCCATCTCTTTTTCGACCGTCTGGCCAGCTACGGAGACATCCGTCCCGAGGATGTTCAGCGCGTCGCCCGACGCATCCTCGACAACTCGCGACGTTCCCGGGTCAATGCCGTGTCCCCGGCCCGGATCACGGAACTTCTCCAGGAATGGACACTCCCCGAAGCGGACTCAGAACTCATCCTGCGCGCCAATCAACTCGCCCTGGGACTCTTCCAGCTCCAGAAGACAGACCGTGAAATACGGCTGGAGAGTGAAGCGATCGAGGAACTCGCACGTCGTGCAGACGATGCGCGCATCGAGTTCGCAGAGGACGCCACGCGTCTCGCGGCTCTCGAAGCGTACCTCGTGGAAAACGAGAAGGGCTTGACGGTCCGCACTGCGGCTTTGAAGACGGCACGCGATGACGGAGAAGCGGATCGTTTGAGGCTGGACGCGGAACGGATCTCCCTGAGCGCACGCCTGAAAGAAGCTGGAATCGCCGGCAGGGACACGGCTCAAGCCGCGCTGCTCCGACATCTTGTCCTGGGGGATGAATCCGGCCTCGACTCCCTGAGCGGGAACGCGCCCAATGCGGCCCTCGCCTGGACGGTCGCGGCAATCTGGTCGGATCAGAACGGAGGCATGGAGTCTCCGGCTCGGTGGAGAATTGCCGCAGGGGCCGCTCTGGGAGATTCCAGCAAGGCGAACCCCAGCCTCCGGGCGCTTCTCTCGGATACACAACGTGTGGCCGTGAAGTCCCGGGACGAAACCCTGGGTGGAAGGTTCGAATGATTCGCGCCCTGCGAACAGGGTTCGCGATTGTCTCGTGCGCTGTCGTCGCGCTCGGTCTCATCGGATGTGCAACGGGCGCTCATGTGTTCAAGGAGAAGAAAGTGAATCATCTTGCTGTGCCTCCCGTGGAAGAAATCCACCTCCCGAATGGCCT
>CAVOCR010000130.1:0-6021 GCA_963694245.1 Myxococcota bacterium | reverse complement strand
GACAGCATCAGCGAGCGACATCGGCATCGTTTTGAGGTGAACAACGCGTATCGGGAACAGTTGGAGAAGCGGGGCATGAAGCTCTCCGGTCTCTCCCCGGATGGAAACCTCGTGGAGATGGTGGAGATCCCCACGCACGAATGGTTTCTGGCCTGTCAGTTTCATCCCGAGTACCAGAGCCGTCCCCTCGCCCCGCATCCCGTCTTCACACGCTTCATCGAGGCCGCATCCGCAGCGGTCGCAGCCTCTGACGAAGAAGTCTCCGCGGCCTGATCCCGACCTGCGAGCGGAAAACCTTCTCCTTCACGCGATTTTTTTGCCGCGCGCCCTGGTGCGTGCAACGCTCTCCTCAGCGCATACGGCATGAATTTCATTGGATTTTTGGGGTGGAGATTCCATGGCGCGGACAGGTACACATTCCATTGAAGAGACGGATGCCAAACCCCGGGCGAAGAAGAAGCCTGCGCGGAAGAAGGCTGCCAGGAAGGCGGATTCGGGATCCAGCGCGGCCACGAACAGGGGGAGCGATCGGGTTCAATTGGAGGTGCACGGTCTGATCATCGTGGCCTTCGGGCTCCTCATGCTCATGAGCCTCTTCTCATTTCGACCGGAAGACGTGAACGTGGATGCCCGCACGACCCAGGGAATCCAGAACTGGATCGGTCCGGTGGGCGCGCATGTTGCGAATCTCTTCCTCCGTACATTTGGACTCGGCGCATTCTTTTTGAATCTGGCGGTTCTCGGGTTGGGCGGCGCCGTTCTGATGGGAGCTCGTACGCCCATCAATCGGCGGGTGTCCCTGCTGACCTCCGCGGCGTTGACGGCGACGCTGGTGCTCCTTCACATCCTGGGCGATGGCGCTCGCATTCTTGGCGTCGCGACCGGTGGGCTGATTGGGGCGTATGCAGGCGAGGGAATGCGCATGCTGGTCTCCACGGCGGGGACGCTTCTGGTGGCGAGCACGGCGCTTCTGGTGACCTCGATGCTTCTGCTTCGGGTGACCTTCAGTGGCATGGTGAGAAGAGTGGCGGTGCCGATTCAGAGCGTTCTGGCTCAGTTGCATGCGCGCTTCGAGGCCTGGCGCCGCCGGCCTCGCGCTCTTGGAATGCAGAATCTAGCGGGGATCACGGGCACGGATCACGCTGCGAACGATGACCATCTCACGGCCCGGGAGACCCGGATCGGCAAACACTCGGCGCCCATCGTGATGGTGCCACCGATTCCGGCGGATGCGTTCGACGCGGTTCCTGCGGATCCCGATGCCGTGGTGATTCCTGCGAACTGGAACCCCGATGCTCCTCTGGGAGACTCGTCCGAGCCGGAGGTCCCCGCGCTCGCCGAACCCACTCAGGTGGGCCCGGTCGCGGTGCTCGCGGAGCCTGTCGTGGAGGCCCCTCCAGTGCCCGCGGAGCCTCTCGTGAAGGCCCCGCCAGTACTGGTGATCAAGGAGTCTGCGAGTGCCACACAGGCAGCGATCCCGGATCCGAAGATCGTGGAAAGCGACGCGATGCGGAAAGCACGAACTCCTCTGGTCGCTGGAGAGCAGGAGCGTCTCCCGCTGACGGGAGAGAAGGAGGAATACACCCTCCCGCCGCTGAATCTCCTGGACTACAGTCCACCGAATGGAGAGGTCCTTTCGCGCCAGGTGTTGAAGGAGAACGCGACTACGCTCGAAGAGAAGCTGGACGACTTTGGAATCTCGGGGCGGGTGGTCGAGATCCATCCAGGACCGGTCATCACGATGTACGAGTTCCAGCCAGCGCCAGGAATCAAGATCTCGAAGATCGCGAACCTGACGGATGATCTCTCGATGGCGTTGGCGGCGCTTCGTGTTCGGATCGTCGCTCCCATTCCCGGAAAAAGCGTGGTCGGCATTGAGGTGCCGAACAAGGCTCGGGAGATCGTATATCTCAAGGAAATTCTCTCGGATGAGGCGTATCAGAAGTCCAAGAGCAAGCTCACCGTGGCGCTCGGAAAGGACATCGTGGGCTATCCTCGGGTCGCCGATCTCTCCAAGATGCCCCATCTCCTCGTGGCGGGTTCCACCGGTTCGGGAAAGAGCGTCGCAGTCAATTCATTCATCTGCTCGCTTCTCTACAATGCGACCCCCGATGATGTTCGCTTCATCTTTGTCGATCCCAAGATGCTGGAGCTTTCACCCTATGAGGGGATTCCCCATCTGCTCCTCCCCGTGGTCACGGATCCGAAGATGGCGTCCGTGGCGCTCAAATGGGCTGTCGCGGAGATGGAGCGCCGTTACAAGCTGATGGCCGAGACCGGTGTCCGGAACATCGTCGGCTACAACACCCGCGTGGATCGGATCCTGAATGAGGTGGAGGCCGAGCAGTCCGCCGCGAATGGACCCCGTGGCCGGGCCATCATCCTGGATGAGAAAGACGTCGGAGACGGGTCCATCGAGGAAGTGGCCGAGGTGGTGGCGGAAGAGGACCTTCCCGAGAAACTGCCCTTCATCCTGATCGTCATCGACGAGCTCGCGGACCTGATGATGGTCGCGAAGAAGGATGTCGAGGTCTCGATCGCACGTCTTGCCCAGATGGCACGGGCCGCAGGGATTCACCTGGTAATCGCGACGCAGCGCCCATCGGTGGACGTGATCACGGGTCTGATCAAGGCCAATTTCCCCGCCCGAATGAGCTTTCAGGTCAGTTCGAAGATCGACAGTCGCACCATTTTGGACCGTCAGGGGGCTGAGAATCTGCTGGGTCGTGGAGACATGCTCTTTCTGCCACCCGGAAGCTCTGCGTTGACTCGTATCCACGGATGCTTTGTCAGCGATGACGAGGTGAGAAAGATCACAGAATTCCTGCGGAAGCAGGGCAAGCCCCAGTACTCCATGGAGATCCTCGCGGACGCCGAGGACGGCTCGGAGATGCTCGACGAGGCGGATTACGACGAGTTCTACGATCAGGCAGTCGCCATCGTCGCGGAGACGCGTCAGGCGTCCATCAGCTACCTTCAGAGGCGCCTCAAGATTGGGTACAATCGTGCGGCACGCATCATCGAAGTGATGGAGAAGGAGGGCGTGGTGGGTCCCCAGAATGGCTCTTCTGCACGGGAAGTGTTTGTGCAGTCCATGTAAACGGGGACTCTCCCACACTTGCCCGATGGTGTCGGCCTGCACTATCCTCTGCTCATCATGAATCGTTCCCATCACACAATTCAGCGCGCCGTGACCACCATTCTGGTGCTTCTCGCCTTCGTGGGTGCTCAGCTGGTGCCTGCGACGGGGATGGCGCGCAAGCCACGAAAACGCGGATTTTTGGAGTTGTTCTCGACCACTGTGGGTGCCGAGTTGCGAATCAACGGTGCGTTGAAAGGCATCGTTCCGCTGGAAGGACGGGTGCTGCTGACGCCTGGAAAGCATGAGGTCGAGGTGCGGTTGCGGGGTTATCTCACGCATCAGGAGACCATTCGCATTCGCAACGGGCGGACCACTGAACTCGAGGTGGATTTGATCGCGGTGGACGGGATCGTCTCGATTACGACGCCGGGTCTGATCGACGCGACCATTCGTGTGGATGGTGAGATCATCGGTTCCACTCCGTTCGACGGCGCGATTCCTGCGGGGGATCATACGTTGGAGATCAGCCGCGATGGGTATGCCTCGGAAGTGCGCGAGATGCGCTTCCAGGCCGGCAGGGAGTATGAGATTGATGTCAAGCTCGATGCCGTTCCTGCGCCGCAGGTGGTGGGTGCGATTTGGGTGGATCCCCTCCCCACATTGGCGCCTCAGCTGCTCCCCCGCGAGGGTGAGTTCTCACCGTTCTACGAGTCGTGGTGGTTCTGGACGTTGACGGGAGTTGCCTTGACCGGCGCGGCCGCGACGGGCGTCGTCTTTGCAGTCGGTATGGAGCGGGAGGTCGCAGCGCCTTTCGATCACCGCGTAGTCCTTCGCTAGTGCCACTTCTGCGAGCAGCTGATTCGAAATCGTAAACCAGGCGGGAACACCCGCGGGCTGAAGCCCGGACAACTCAAGGCATTGGAGCGTCTTTTTCGACGTCGTGTGCCTCCCCGCGAACTCGTCACGGTGGAGTTGTGTCAGGCCCTTGCAGCGCTCTCCAGTGAACTCAATCGACAGCTGGGCGTATTCATCGACAGACGGGGTCATCTCACAGAGGTGATTGTCGGGGACACCGCAAAGATCGACTTGCCAGACGTGGGTCGTCATCGAGCGGGATCGTCGCGACTTCGTGGAGTTCGACTCGTTCACACCCATCTGAAGGGTGAGGCGCTGACGGACGATGATCTCACGGATCTCATGCTGCTCAGTCTGGATTGCATTGCGGCGGTCACCGTTACCGGCGAGGGGAGGGCGGATCTCGTTCACTGGGCACATCTGGTCCCTGAACCGGCTCCTGGTGAGGATCCATGGCAGGTTCAGGATGCGGTGCCCGTTCATCAACTGGATGTTCCCTTCGACGATGTCATCGTCGCGCTGGAGGATGAGTTCTCACGCCAGAGCCAGGTCAGTCGGACCGGGGCCCATGAGGACCGGGCGATCGTGGTCCATGTGCACGGGGGGGAGCGCCATCATGAATCCGAGTTGGCGGAGGTGATTGAGCTGTGCGATACGGCAGGCGTCGAGGTCGTCGAGGTTCTGATGCAACGTCGGAAGCAGCCCCACCCGAAGTTCATGATGGGGCCCGGGAAGCTTGAACAACTCGTGATGGATTCAATGCAGAGAGGCGTGGAGCATGTGATCGTGAGCCGGGACATGACTCCCGCGCAGGCCAAATCCATCGCCGAGAGTTGTGAGTTGAAGGTTCTGGATCGGACTCAGTTGATCCTCGATATTTTCGCGCAGCGGGCCACGAGTCGAGATGGAAAGCTTCAGGTCGAGTTGGCGCAGTTGCGCTACACGCTGCCGCGTCTTGGGTCGAAGAGCACCGGCATGAGTCGCCTGACGGGCGGAATTGGGGGGCGCGGTCCCGGGGAGACGAAGATCGAAATCAATCGCCGGCGTGTTCAGGATCGGATTCGACTGCTGGAGGGGCAGTTGAAGCAGATGCGGAAGCGGCGGGATCTGCAGCGGAAGAAACGGAGTCGTTCCTGCGTGCCCGTGGTCGCGATTGTGGGCTACACGAACGCGGGAAAATCGACGCTCCTGAACACGTTGACTCGCAGTGATGTGATCGCAGAAGACAAGCTCTTCGCGACCCTCGACACGTCGACCCGGCGTCTTCGATTTCCCCAGGACCGGGAGATTGTTCTGACCGATACCGTGGGGTTCATCCGCGACCTTCCGAAGCCCCTGGTCGCAGCGTTCAAGGCGACCCTCGAGGAGTTGGAACATGCCGATGTCCTCCTCCATGTCGCCGATGTATCGAATCCCGAAGTCGATCATCAGATCGCGAGTGTCGAGGAGATTCTGGTCTCGTTGAATCTTGAGCATCTCCCCACGATTCTAGTCTTGAACAAACAGGATCGGGCGGATGGGATCGTGGTGGAGAATCTCGCAGTTCAACGGGATGCGGTGGCGTTGTCTGCGTTGGATCGTCGTTCGACGCGCGTATTGACCGAGCGCATTGGACACGAACTCTGGAAGCAGGATGTGAAGGTCCATGAGCCGTGGTCTCCCACGGATTGATTTCGGTTAGTTGTCGGTATCGCTGAGGGAGTTCAGGAACTCCATGGCTTCGTCCGATGTCTCCTGTACACGGGTCTCGCGTTCTTCCGGACTCGCCGCGACCCGGTCGCGCTGGGCGGTCGCTTCCCCAGAATGAACGCGATTGGGAGTCAAGGGGCCTGTCTTGAACTTGCCGAAGCCCTCCCGGGTGAAGGTGCCCTCTTCAATCTGTCGGGTGACACGTCCCCAGTAGGTTCGATAGGTGATGTAGCTCTGTTGGAGGGTCTGGAACTGGAAGCGGATGACGGAGAGCTGCGCCCGGGCGAGAAGCGTTCGCCGAAAGTGCATGTCGAGCTTCTTGCGAAGTGGCATGGGCTCGCGTTTTTCGATCCCCACAAAGTAGAGTTCATAGGCCTTTCGCGTCTCCATGAGGA
>CAVOCR010000129.1:0-6026 GCA_963694245.1 Myxococcota bacterium | reverse complement strand
TGACGCTCCTCGACGCCTGGGTCTACGACTTCGACACGCTTGAGGGGCTGACGGTGGTGGGTGAATCCGGCTATGTACGCCATCTCGACCCAGCGGGGTTCTGGGCGCTGCCTTCCGGGCTTCCCCCGGAAGGGCAGTACGACTTCACTTCGATTGTGGGCAATCATCCTGACAACGTGTACGCGGGTGGCGAAGGTGGACAACTCTGGAAGTTCAAGAACGGGGACTGGTCGAATGTGCTCAATCACGAGGGCCTTCTCCCCACTCTCTCCGACATCTCCGCGATGTGGATGGATGCTGCCGAGTCCCATGTCTTCATCGTAGCTGAGAACGACTTGATCTCGGGGTCCAGCATCAACTGGCTCACCGGTACGGCCGACAAGGAGATGAAGGGAGTGCATGGCTTCGCATCCAACGATGTCTTCGTCGTCGGAGGATTTGGGGGCGGCTTCCTCGGGAAGAATGTCTATCACTTCACAGAAGTGGGCTGGGTTGAGCAGGACACGCCCGCGCCCGCAGCGCAGGGATTGTGCGATGTGTGGGGAGTGACCGGCGAAAACGTCTATGCCGTTGGCTTCAAGGGGACTCTGCTCCATTACCATGAGGTGAGTGGTGCCATGGAGTGGGAATATGTATCCGCGGGCCATCCGATGGATCTGTCCTCACCGAGTGGTACGCCCGATGAATGGAAGATCAAGGCGCAGGATTTGACCCTGCAGAAAATCGCAGGCCGCAGTGATGAGGACATGATCATCCTGGCTGAGCAGACCATCCCTCCCGTGGGCGCGCTCCCCCGGGATGTCGGAGGGTGTGAGGCGTGCAATTGTGAAGCCTGCGTCTGCGAGACCAAGAGCGAGTGCTGCAGCAATGAATGGGATGCCAGTTGCGTTACGCTCTGCGCCGTCGAATGCAACGGCGCCGGTGAGGTGCAGGTTCAGAGCAAGGTGCTTCACTACACTCGTCACCTCATCGAAGACGAGGAATAGGGTGCCCGCCGACGAAGCCGTGTGAACCGGTCAGTCGGACGTGTCCTCTTCGACCGCCGTGGCGCCTGTCAGTGCGGATTCCTTTGGGAGCACGTGCAGCTCCTTCGCTCCCACCCATCCAATGACGCCATCCCTGAAGTCGATGCCTCTGGGAGCGCCTGCGTGAAGTCGCAACGGCGCTTCGGCAGCGGTCGCGCTGACGGCGCTCATGAAGAGCTCCGTCACCCCATTCGACCCCGTGGGGTCCTCCGCGATCCACGCGACGTGTCCGTCATGGATGAAAGGGCGTTCCCAGAGCTCCGGGTGCGCCCACGAACTCACCGCGATCTTGATCTCGGGGCCCATCGTTTTCATGTCCCGCGTGTACAGCGCAAACTCCGCATACTTCGGCTGGGGTTGAATTCCGCGCCAGTCGAGCCAGACCACGACCCCGTCCTCGATGGCCGGGCGAAGTTGCTTGGAGGGGTCGTCGGTCACGAGGAACGACGCCTTGAGTGCCAGATCGTAGCCGATGATGTCCGCGTTGTTCTCGTTCGGATCGGCCTCTACCGTGTAGAAGCCATCTGGATCGGCCGAATAATCGCTCCAGACGACGAGACCGTCTTTGACAAAGGGGTGGTCCTGCTCGGCATTGTCCGAAGTCAGGGCCGTCGCGGACGTCGGGTCTGACCCGAGGGTCCAATGCCAGATGTCCGCTGTGCGGGCGTCGTCAGGGTTCGTCTGGATCACCCACACGAGCTCCACGTCGTCCAGATGAGGCGCTCTCATTTCGCCCGGAATTTCTTCCAGGAGGATGCTCTCCTCGCCCGTGGTGAAATCCCACGAATGAAGGCGACTCGTGCCGTCCCGATCGTCGGCCCAGACGACGGTGTCACCGGAGAGGGTGGGGTCTGTCTGACTGCCTGTCGAGGGTGCCAACGCCTCGGGTGCACCGTCTGGAAGTTGCACACTCCAGATGATTCCTCCCTCCGCCCATACGGCGCGGTTGCCATCGGTTGAGAGGCAACAGGCGTCCTCGCCGATGGCAAGTCCCCCTCCACCTGAGGCGGTGTCGGGATCCATGCGCACATCCTCGGGGAGATCTGCGTCGCCGAAAACTCGGGTGTCGCGGTCACTGCCGTCGTCCCGTGTGTCTTCGGTCCGGGCGTCTTCGGACTTCGCATCCTCGCCATCGGTGGCGTCCACGGACACGTCTTCCTCTTCGCCGGTTCCCGAGTTGTTGTCGCCGTCTCCGGCGCACGCGCCCATCAGAAGGAAGAGAATCCAGATGAATATACGCATTAATGGCTCCTTGGGTGGGGTACGCCCGCGAGTTGCTTTCGTCGATTGTAGGGGATTTCGAGTCGGGTCATCTTGGCATCCAGCCCTGGCCGGGAGATGCCCAGCATGCGGGCCGCTCCCGCCTTTTGTCCATGTGAACGGTCGAGGGCGGAGAGAATTGTCTTTCGCTCCAGGGTGTCGACGAGATCGGCGAGAGTCGACACGCCATCCCATTCCGCGTCCTTTCCGGACCGGGGTCCCTTTCCAAGGACACGCGGAGACAGATGTTCCACCCGTATTTCGTCCGAGGAGGTGAGCGCGGAAGCGCGGAGGATGGCATTTTGGAGTTCACGGACGTTGCCGGGCCAGTCATGGCGAACCAGCGCCTCGGCGGCGGCCGCTTGCAATGCCATGGGGGCGGCGCCTGGATCGGTGATGGATTCGAGGAAGTGATTCACGAGCGGAAGGATGTCGTCTCGGCGCTGCCGAAGAGGTGGAATGTCGATGGCGACGACCGCTGCACGCCAATAGAGATCCTCGCGAAAGGTTCCGGCTTCAACCAGAGCCTCGAGGTTCTGGTTGGTCGCCGTGATCAAGCGGAAGTCCACGGAGATCTCCTGCTGGCTTCCGACCGGCCGGAACGTCTTTTCCTGGAGCACACGGAGGAGCTTGACCTGGTGATCTGCGCGGAGTTCTCCGAATTCGTCCAGAAACAGGGTCCCACCATCTGCGGCTTCGAGGAGACCGGACTGGTTGTTTGTGGCGCCTGTGAAAGCGCCTCGGACATGACCGAAGAAGACGCTTTCAAAGAGATCAGGCGGGATTGCCGCGCAGTTCTCTCCCACGAAGGGCCCGTGAGCCCGGGGTCCATTATGGTGAAGCGCACGGGCGACGACCTCCTTTCCCACTCCGCTTTCACCTCGGAGCATGACGGGCAGGTCCACCTGCATGACCTTGTCGAGCATCCGGAGGACACGACGCATCCCTGAACTGTCATGCACGATGTTCCCATAATGGTGTCTCAATTGGCTGAATGCCTGAGACTGATGAAGCGCCTCCCGGAGCTGGGAGACCTCCTCTGCGCGGAATTGCTCACTTCGCTCCACGCCTTCCGCGCGCTTGTGCGAGGCTTCCCTCGTCGCCGCCAGGGTGTCCGAGAGGATCATCGTCCGTGCCATCAGACCCGCCCAGTTGAGCAGCGGCTGAACCAGTCCGTCGATGTGCGTCGATTCAAACCCCTCTCCGGGTGCCCAGGTCAGAATAAGAGCGGCTTGAGGGCCCTCTTCATGGTTCGCGAGGGGCCATGCTGCGAGTTCCACGGGCCCCGTCGAAGGTGCGAAGAACGGGAATCCCCTGCGCATGGCTGCACGCGTTTCCCGCCACCGTGCGCTCGGGAGAGCCTCTACACCGAATTGGCCGAGGACGGGGTCGCCTTCGCTGGCGAGCGACAGGAAAATGCAATTCCGGGCCTGAAACCGTGTCCCGAGTGCCTCTGCCCAGGCCACGGGCGAGTCCGGTTCCCGGATGGACAGGGGAGAGAGAGGGCTCGTTGAGGGCATGTGAACCTCCGTGAGTGCGCTGGGGTCAACGCGTGTTGGGATACGGGGGCCACCCATTTCGGGGAGCCCAAGGGCCTTGAGGAGATCGCCTCGATGAATTGAAAGGGTGTCGGCGCGATCCCGGGCCGCATCCATGCGTTGGGCTACCAGGTCCTCTCGGGCGCTTTCAAGCATTTCCTGCGCCTCGCCGTCCCCAAGATGTTCTGCGGCCCAGAGAGTGAACGCGAGGGTGCTCTCTTCCCCCGGGGCCAGTCCGTTCTGGATCTCAGGGAGGATGTTTGCAAGGAGAGCGCGGGAGCGATGCCAATCGCCTGTCCGCGCAAGAGCGTGGCAATGGGCCGCACGAAGGCTCAAGGAGCCCGAGTCATCTCCCGATTGGCGTGTGATCCGGAGGGCGCTCTCCACATCCTGAAGGGCGTCGTGGGGGTCATTGTTCAGAATCCCCGTGTGATGTTCCCGTAGGACCGTGACGTGTCGCAACGCGACCATGGCCTCCCCCTGAAGGAGACCAAACCCTCCCGCGGAGGCAGAGTCGGAAGTCTTGTGAAGGAGGTCCAATGCGTCTTCGTGCTCGCCTCGTGCCCGTCTCAGGCGTGCGAGGAGCATCTGTCCCTCCAGTTCCATTGCAAGCGACCCGGCCGGGATGGCCAGGAATTGCGCGAGCGCATCCTCCGCGGCTGAGATGAGTGCGCAGTCCAGCAGCATGTGCCCTCGGACGAGCGCTACATACTGGTAGCCGGGGGCGTCTCCAATCTGACGAGCCACACGGAGCGCCTCGTCGAGATCCGAGAGCCCTTCGCCGTGGTCCCCGCGTTGCCGGAGCGCGAGGGCTCGATTCGCTCGAGCGATGCGGACCCCCCTCAGGTCCCCAATCCTGTCCTTGGCATCGAGCGATCGCTGATAGGCGTCCACGGCGCCATCCCAGTCTCGGGCCTGAAACGCGAGATTTCCGAGATTGTTCGTGATGCGCCCGAGGGCATGCCCCGCAGCGAGATCCCGGGCCATGGTCTCAGCTTCCAGCAGACTGTCGGTGGCAGACGCCCGGTCGCCTTGCAGGGAAAGGGCCGTGCCGCGAGAAAGGGCGCGGTGCATCCGCTGAGAGGGCGTCCACTCCGCGCTCTCCCGTTCGAGAGCCGTCAACGCATCGCCGGGTTTCCCTGAATGGATGGCCACATGGGCGAGCAGGAGCGAAACCGAGGCCTCCGAATCCCATTCGAGAAGAGTCTCCGCATGCGCTTGTGCCGCGGCACGCTCACCCGCCATGAGAAGCAGGCGTATTCCCCGCTCCATCCGATCGGTCCGGTCCCGGGCATTGGACGTATGCGTCGCCGCTTCAATCCAGGCATGTCCGGCAGGGCCAGGGGTGAGAGCTGCCTCGTGATGGGCCGCCACATCTGCGAGGAGCTCCGCAGCCCGGTCGACGGATCCGCTTCGAAGAAAGAGGCGCGCAAGAGCCTCGTTCTGACTGACCACTCGCGCGTCGCCTAGAGCTTCGAGCACGGGCAGTCTCCGGCCATCATCCCCCGTACCTGTTGGGTCCACTTCCGATCCAATCCAGCGCATCGCTCCAGGATGCATGAGAAGACCATTTCCAAACTCGAGTGAAGTCCATCCCTCGTCCACGAGGCGCGTGAGGAGGGACGCATCCGACTCGACATGGAGAAGAAACGAATCCAGATCCAGCAGGCCGCCGAGCAGATGCAATTCAACAAGAGCGGCCTTCGCCTCGGCAGAAAGGGACGCCCACAGCGCGGGCCAGAGATGATCGGGCGCCGGGATCTCGCTGAGTGAGGGCGCCTTGTCCTGGCTCCATTCCCAGCCCTCCTGCCCACAGTGCAGGAGCCCCGCATGGGTCCATGCATCGAGCTGAGCGCGGACGGCCGCTGGACCTGCGGGGAGTCGCGCCTCCAGCAACTTCCGTAGCGTCGGGTCGCTGGGTTCAGGGGCGCCATGAGTCCGGAGGAGGGCCTGGAGTTCCTTGGTCCCCCCGGAGATGGGTTCGACCCGATCCATGGGGTCCAATGCCGCTTTGAGAGAGCCGTCGACCGGCGCCGGTGCGACAATGATGAGTGGAAGGTCGATGCCGCAATGAAGAAGCCTCTGAAAGATTTCCTGATGGGCTTCTGGCCATTGCTGTGGATTGACGAGCAGCGTTCGCGTGGCCCGCAACGGGACGTCCGCCAATGCGCTTTGAAGCTGGTTCACGATCAGGTCGAATTCC
>CAVOCR010000128.1:0-6064 GCA_963694245.1 Myxococcota bacterium | reverse complement strand
ACATTTCTCCTGTCAGAGACTGATGTTCACAGATTCCCTTGCCGCATTTGTCCTGGGTGCACGGATCGTTGTCATCGCAGTCGCCTTCGCCGGAGCATGGCACGCAATCCGCATTGACCTCATATTGGCACAGCTGTCCACACCCTGAGGTCACGCATTTGGCGCCTGAAAAACAGGCGTTGTCGAGCTTGCACCCCTGCGCGCACTGGTCGACGAATACGTCATAGATGCACACGCCATCGATGCATCCCAGACCGCAGGAGGAGTTGGAGAGGGAGAGATCCGTGAGTGTGCCGTCCTGGGAGGTCCCCACTGCGCAGTCACTGTCCGTCTCACAGGTCTCGGGACAGGAGTCCGCCACCAGGCTGATACAGGTCCCGGAAGCACAGGTGTTGGAAATCGTGCAGGGATTTCCGTCGTCACACACGGTTCCATTCGGGCTCGTCGAGACGATGCAGATTCCGAGGATGCAGACGTCATCAGTGCAGGGATTGCCGTCTCCGCAATCGGCGGAGGAGTCACATTCGGGACATTTCCCTGCCGACGGGGGATACGCGCACTGGCCTTCCTTGCACCCCCCCGTGCACCCGATGCTGTTGAGCGGGCATTCGTCGTCCACGGCGCAGGGGATGTCGCAATTGGCGGAGATTCCGAGCGCGACGCACAGTCCCGCGTTACAGATGGCTCCGATGGCACAGGGATCGTTGCTCGTGCATTCGTTGCCGTTCGCCACCGTGAGTTGACACGCGCCCTCGACGCATTCGTCGAGGGTGCATTCGTTTCCATCGTTGCAGTCGGCTTCCGTGGTGCATTCACATCCGGGCTCCCCGATGGCGGTCCATCCACAGATGCCCTCCGCGCAGCGCGTCTGACAGGTCCCCGGAAGGGCCGGGCAGTCCGTGGCCTCTTCGCAGGGGAGACACCCGGGGATCGTGGTGACATGGACACAGTTCATACCGCACGCGCTGGTCGCGCACGCGTCCTCCGTGCAGGCGTTGGCGTCGTCACATTCCGTGTCGTCGCTGCATGTGGCTTCCCACTGGAGAGCGCATTGCTGCTCGGTGCAGATCCCGCATCCCGTGTCGGTGGAAGGGCAGTCCTGGTCACTCAGGCATTCCACGCCGTGGCATCCGATGATGTTGGAGGTGGGGGTGTGGAGGCATCGTTCTTCGGCACAGGAGTCTTCGGTACAGGGGTCGTCATCGTCGCAATGGCTCTCGAGGAGGCATTCAACGCAGGTCTGCTTCGAGCCATGGCAGACGTCGGAGAGGCAGTCGGTGTTCTCAAGGCATTGAACGCAGAACGAGACGGAAGGATCGCAGACGCCCACGAGGCAGTCCGTGCTCTCGACACATTGGACGCAGGTTCGTGTGTCTTCGTCACAGACACCGACGGTGCAGTCGTCGTCGCTCAGACAGGTCACGCACAGTCCAGCCTCGGGATCGCAGACAGCGCCCGCTCCGCAATCGAGGTTGGACTCGCAGGATTCCTTGCAGACCTGGATCGCCGTAAAGCAGCTCTCGCCGTCCAGAGTGCAGTCCGCGTCGGCCTCGCATGGCGCGTTGCTTCCCCCTGGATTGAGTGTGCTGTGGGACGTGGGTTCGTCTCCGGTCGTGTCCGGGGGATCGTCGGGGGGGACGGGACATCCCATGAGGAGCCCTCCAAGCAGCACGGATGCGATCATGAGAAATGCGCATTGTTTCATCTCAGGACCCCTCCAGCCTCGGCAGCGGCTGGTCCGTGCACTCATGATAGTCGAGATCGCAGCGCTTTTCCGGTCCGCAATCCGAATCTTCGAGACAATTCAGGCATTGAAACGCCGTTGGATGGCATACGCCAAAGCAATGGACGTCCACCAGGCATCCCACACAATAGTGTCCTTCCAGGTTGCAATGACCGTCGAGTTTCCCGGGATCCGCGTATTCGCAGTCCGATTGCTGCGCGCAGGAACCGGGCCCAACGGAAACGTTCAGGACCTCCACGCACGTCTTCGTCAGGGCGTAGCATTCATATCCTTCCTTGCAGGGCTGGCTGGCGTCGCAGTCGAGTCCAGTCCAGTCTCCAACGGGGGAAAGGCAATGAAGGTTGGTCAGGAGCATCAAGAGTCCCATCAGCGGCCATGCGGCGCCCCCGAAGACCATGAATCTGGTCCGGAGTGCGCCGGTGTTCACAGTTCCTTTCCTGAACTGCGCTGATTTCGTCGAAAACAGATGCATTTGTCTCCAATCCGATCCACCGGGGGGCCGGACGACATCCTGCCATGCATGCGCCGCCACTTGAAATATCGGAAGTGGAAAAAAGAAACGCCGCCCTCCGAAGGAGAGGCGGCGTGGTATCCCCAAGGGGATTCGAACCCCTGTTGCCGAGATGAAAACCCGGTGTCCTGGACCTGGCTAGACGATGGGGACAAAGAATGAGCCGTGCTGGATTCGAACCAGCGACCATCGGATTAAAAGTCCGGTGCTCTACCAGCTGAGCTAACGGCCCCCGGGTGCCCGACGTCCAATGGTCCGTAGTCGCCGGCAAAACACGGGGGATGGATACAATCTCGTTTAAGCTCTGTCAAGCGAAGCGTTGCGGTTGACCTGAAGGCCATGATTCTCCTAAATGTCGGGAGAGCCCGAGGAGCTTTCATGCGTAGCGCGTTTTTCATTTTGATGTTGGTGGTCGGGGGATGCAATCCCTTCAGTGATGGAGGAGAGGGGATATCCGAAGCGGACCCGGATCTTCAGGCTCTTGCGGAGCAGGAACCGAGCGCCAATCCGGATGCACCGGATGGAATCCTCGCTGAGATCCTCGCGCAGCCGATCTCGATTCGCGCACGGAAACCGGTCGAATTTGGTCGGAAATGGGTGGAGGCGATGTACCGACACGGAAACGTGGCGGCGGCGATGGAGGCGATGTACTGGTCCCATCCCCGATGCCGCGTTGGCGTGTTTCCCTGCAGTGAACTGGATTCGAAGGCCCGACGGGTCGGCGCTCTCGTCGCCATGATTCCGAGTCGCAGCCTGCGGCCCACGGGGATGCGGGAGGAGGCGTATCAGGAGCGGATCGCCGAGACGGTTCGGGAGCTGGTGCCGGCGCCCGACAAGGCGCTTCCCTACGAGTTGAGACAAGGCGAGTCTCTGCTTCGCTTCCTCGATCATCACGGGATGGTTCGTCATCTGGTGTTGAAGCGTGCCCGAAAGAGTTGGCGGGTCATCGCGTTTGGACGCCTGAACAATCTCGAAGAATGACCGCATCGGTTGCGTGGTCAGTGGATCCAGGGTAATCCCGGAGGCCTCACGCGCAGCAGCGCGCAAGGAGAAGCATGAAGAACGAAAGAGCCATTCTCGCGATCGCGGGTGCGCTGATCATCGGAATGTTCCTGGGCCGCTATGGTCTGGGCGGCCCCGAAGTGAACACGCGCTACGAATACACGGCAGAGTCCGCCAGCGCCGTGAAGGCGATGGATCTCGCCATTGGAGGCTCGCCCTCCATGGGAGCAGAGCTGGCCAAGGTCACCATCATCGAGTCATCCGACTTCCAATGACCCTACTGCTCGAAGGTCGGTCCGACCTTGAAGAAGTTGCTGGAGACCTATCCTGATGATCTGAAGGTTGTCTTCAAGCACAACCCGCTCTCCTTTCACAAGAGAGCGCTCCCCGTCGCGAAGGCGACCATGGCCGCGCACATGCAGGGCAAGTTCTGGGAGTTTCACGACCTCGCCTTCTCACAGAAGCGCTACGACGACGCCACGATGGATGGATACGCGAAGCAGCTGGGTCTCGACATGGCGCAATACCGCACCGATCGGGATAGCGAGGCGGTCCATGCCAAGATCCTCCACGATCAGGCATCGATGGTCTCCAATGGAGCCCGTGGAACCCCCGCGTTCTTCCTCAACGGCAAGTCGATGAGTGGGGCCAAGCCCTATGGCGCTTTCAAGACGGAGGTCGACGCAGCGCTCAAGGAGGCCAACGCCGAGCTTGCGAAGGGGACGGCGCTCAAGGATCTGCACCGGGTTCTTGCAAGCCGAAATGCCAGCGCCGCGTTTGTGGACGCAGTGGAAGATGGAAAGCCAGCGCGTGGAGGCAAGGCGCGTCCATCAGCAAAGAAGCCACGAGACGCCGCGCCCGCGAAGGCGGTGAAGGTCAATGTCGCGAAAGTCGATCCGTCGATGGGGGAGCCGAAAGCGGCGGTGACGGTGGTCACCTTCAGTGACTTTCAATGACCCTACTGCTCCAAGGTCGGTCCGACCTTGAAAAAACTGGTGAAGACGTACCCGAAGGATGTCCGTGTGGTGTTCAAGCAGATGCCGCTTGGTTTCCACAAGGATGCGCTCCCTGCCGCGAAGGCGTCGCTTGCCGCAGGCAAGCAGGGGAAGTTCTGGGAGTACCATGATGTGCTCTTTGCCAATTACAAGCAGTTGAAACGCCCGAATCTGGAAAGCTACGCGAAGGATCTGGGCCTGAACATGAAGAAGTTCGTGAAGGACATGGACTCGCCGGAGGTGGCAGCTCAGGTCTCGGCGGACATGGCGGAAGCCAAGCGCATTGGCGTCCGGGGCACACCGAATTCCTTCGTGAATGGGGTTCCTGTCAAGGGTGCCCGCCCCTTTGAGGGCTTCAAGAAGATCGTGGATCAGGAGCTTGCGAAGGCGCGGGGCGAGAAGGTTCCAGAGGCCGCGGGAGCGCGGGGCCGGGGGGCGGATCGTCCCAAAATGGGGCTCCTGGACGAGAAGAAGGTTGCGTTCAACAACCGCGGTGCGGTCGTTCTGGGATCCAAATCTGCGAAGGAGAAGATCGTGGTGTTCGTGGATCTCCAGGACACTTTCAGCGGGGAAGTCCTGGCCACACTCCAAAAAGTGCTGAAGAAGCGAAAGGGGCTCCAACTTGTCGTGAAGCACTTTCCGCTCGGGTTCCACAAGCTGGCACAGATCGCGGCACAGGTCGCGAAGGTCGTCCAGGCGGATGCCGGGAGCAAGAAGGCGTTGGGCTTCATGCTGGAGTCCACCCAAAACGCCGCGAAGCTCTCAAAGGGACTGCTTCGGAAGCTCGGAATCAAGGCCGGCGGAAAGGCCTCTCAGGTGGACGCAGCGCTCACTGGGGACCTGAATGCGGCCGCCGTCCGAGCAGACTACAAGGAGGCGCGCGGGAACGGCGCGATGGCGACACCGACCCTCTTTGTGAATGGCCGGCGTTACTCCGGTCTCAAGGGCTACGACGCAGCGGCGATCAGAGAGGCGTTGAAGGCATCGAGATGAGCTCTTCCCCCTCGTTGGTCATAGGCATCGCCGGGGGGTCCGGTGCCGGGAAGTCCACCATCGCGGGCCGACTCGCCGAAGCCTTTCCGCCCGAGGCCATCGCCACTCTCGAGTACGATGCCTATTATCGTGATCGACCGGATCTCGATGCCCATGCCCGATCCGAGGTCAACTACGACCATCCCAACTCCCTCGACACGGACCTCCTTCTGGAGCATGTGGCAGCGCTTCGACGGGGTGAAGCGGTGGAACGCCCAGTCTATGACTTCCGCACCCATCGCCGAAGCGCGGAGACGCAGACCATTTCGCCCTCTCCCATCTTGATCGTGGAAGGCATTCTGCTTTTTGTGGATGCCCGGGTCCGAGAGGTCCTCGACATCTGTCTCTTCGTGGATACGGACGCCGACATCCGTGCATTTCGGCGGGTACGCCGTGACATGGAGTCCCGGGGACGCACATTCGATTCCGTCCGCAAGCAGTATTATGCGACGGTCCGCCCCATGCATCTCGAGTTTGTCGAGCCATCAAAGCGCTGGGCGGACCTCATCATTCCAGAAGGGAATGGCGGGAATCTCGACATCGCGCTCGATGTCCTGATCGAGCGGATGCGGGGCGCCATCAGCTGAGGAAATGTCTCCTCATTGTCCGTTCGTCAGACCGTTGAGGATCATCTCGACAAACATCTCCGCGTGAGTCTCGACGGTCTCCATGTCCCTGGGGAGTGGGGCATCCGAGGTCACCCCCTTGAGCGCGGACTGAAGGATGCGGGCTCCTGTTCGGGGGTCATGATTCCGAAGGCTGGTGTTTGCGATCCCCTCG
>CAVOCR010000127.1:0-6130 GCA_963694245.1 Myxococcota bacterium | reverse complement strand
TCTCCATGCCCTCTGGGGTTCGAGTGCGCAAGACGTCTGGGCGGTCGGCGATTCCGGAGTGATCCTTCACTTCAACGGGACTGCATGGGAAACCATCGAGAGCCCCACGACCATGACGCTACGGGGTGTCTGGGGAGCCTCGGCCAATGACATTCATGCGGTCGGAGACGAAGGCATCCTTCACTTTGATGGAACGTCGTGGACTCCGCAGGAGGCAGCGCATGCATCCCAACTGACCCATCTCACGGGATCGGGACCCACTCATCGTGTCGCCACAGGAGCGGATGGAAAGGTGCTGATCTTTGACGGGAACCAGTGGATCGCGTCCTTTGTCGACCCCGCCACCAACCTGAGGGCCGCGTGGACGTCGGGTCCAGGAGAAATCTGGGTCGTCGGGTCGGACGGATCCGTCTTCAAACGCTTGGATTCCGGCCCCTGGCAAGCCCAGACGGCCCCCACAAAGCGCGACCTCCACGCGGTGTGGGGAAGGACCGACGGTGAGATCGTGGTGGCGGCAGGGGACGCGGGCACACTGCTCCAGTGGGAAGACGGCGAATGGAGCGATTGGACCTCTCCCGAAAACGGCCTCGACATCCGAGCCGTGACCGCGGGCCCGGAGACCGACGCACCGCTCGTGGCCGCCGGAATCGCGGGACTTCGACTCGGCCCCTTCATGCCCTTCCCGCGAACAACGGTACCGGTGTTCGGGGGAGTCCTGGGCGACATTCTGGCCTGGCTGAACCCGGCCCACCCCCTCCCCCACTTCACCACGATCATCCTGACCAACAGTCTGGGCATCCCCTTCTGGCAGTTCGTGGTGGAGCCGCAGGAGTCTGAGATCAGCCTCCCCGATTTTGCGGCGTTGGGCGTCCCCATCTATCCGGGGGGACTCGGCAGGGTGATTCTCAGCCACACCCGCAATCTCGACGACACGCCCTTCGACATCGACGCGTTCATCAACATGGACTTCGACATCTTTCGACGCGTGACATGGTCGATCAGCGCGACCGACATCGTCTTTCCGTAGATTCAACCGGCCTGAAGTGCCTCATCGATCCACTCGAGGACCTGTTCTTCAGAGGAATCCAGCACCTCGATCGACTCCAGCCATCCCTTCAATGCCAGAAGCAGATCGGAGGCGCCGGCAACATTCGCGGTGGGAAGCTTTCCGATGATGGTGGACTTCACGTCGGGCGACTGTTCCGGGTCCACCACAAACGCAAAGAACGCGTCCATCAACATCGCTGCCTGCTCCTCGTTGAGCGAGGGCAGATCATGCCAGTTCGTCGGTGCGCCCGGCTCCCAGTACTCCGTCACCACATGCTTCGTGTAGAGCAGCTGAAGCGCCCACTCCGACCGAAGCCAGGGATGGGTACCACAGTCCTCCGAACAGAGGACCCGGTCGAGCAATTCCTGGAACACCGAAAGCGGCTCCTCCAGATGAAACTGCTCGTAGTCGGTGTTCACGAACTGGCGAATCCGAAGAAAGACCTTCCCCCATTCCGCCTCCTCCGCCTGCCATTGGATGTCCGAATAGGACTGGTCCACGGGGATTTCCTCAGAGAGGCGTTCGAGAAAGGCGAGATAATATTCAATGGGATGTCCCACGTCATGCTGTGCACAACCCGGATCCAGTTCGAGATGCTCATCCGAGCAATATAGAAACGCCGATTCACCCTCGCCATCGCCATAGGCGTAGCGCATCGCGGCATGATCATAGGACCCCGGTTTCGGCATCCCCAGGATGTAGTCCATCACCGTGCTCGAAGGGACCTCTTCTGTCTGCTGATCGAAATCCAGAGACCCCTTGAAATTATGGCGTAGTCCGAGGTTGTGCCCCAGTTCATGGCTCAAAAAGTCCGCCAGGATGTACTCGGCCAGTTCATCGCCCTCCAGGGACTTTCCGAGCCGCTCCGAGAGTTCCCGAACCTCCCTGAAATCAAAATCCCGACGATGAAGAACACGGCGTCTCAACACCCGGGGCGGAAGGTCCTTCGCGAGCTCCGGAAGCGCGAGTTTGAGCGTGGCTTCAGGCTCAAACGGTGCGAAGGGCGCGTCCGGATGCTTCTCCAGCCACAGAACGTACTTGTCCATCAAGCCTTCGAAGTCTCCCAGCCAGAAAATGACCCACGTCCCAAACAGCTCCCCCGTGAAGGGGTCCTCGATGAACGGAGCGACGGCGCCGAGGGACTCACTGTCATCCCAGGAGAGAAAGCGATGACGCGGATCCCAGGCCAGCATCCCCTCTGGCGCATCCTCCACGGTGAACGGCCGATTGCCGACCGCCTCCTCGATCACATCGTTCCAATCTTCGAACACTGCGAGCACCGTGGGGCGCAGTGACTCCGGAAAGGAGGGTCCGATGAAGTAGTTCAGACGCCCATCGGGCATGTCGGAACCGATCCAGGGCATGCGATTGAGCACATCCGGACTGGACGATGCCCGGAAAAACCCCAACGGGCTCCCGGCATCAGCGGTCCGAGGCTCAAACAAGGGATTGGCCCCCACGCGCCGCATGAAATGCACGTTCACCCCGCTGGTGGGAGCAATCCCCCATCCGCCGCATTTCTTGGGAACGAACGTCTCCTCCCCTGTCCAGGTCAAGAGCCCCCCGTCGTATACCGGAGGTGACACGAGGGAAAACGACTCGGAGGCATACACGCAGTTCTGGCCGAGAGCGAACGAGATGCCATCCGTCGGTTCCCCCAGCAGAATCCGAACGCTGCCATCCTCCTCATGGATCAGGGGAAAGGACTCGAGGACCCCCTCCTCTCCGGGAACAGGCTGGCCACTCCCGACGTCCAGGACACGAATCATGGCGACGTCCTCTCCGAGGTCATAGACGGCGGGGAGCGCCACGAAGCCTGCGGTGGATCCTCCTATCTGTGTCAGAGGAGTCCCCTGTTCTGCGCTGATTCCGTAGACGAAGGTGCCTTCGAACGCACTGGGATGCGCGAGGATTCCCCCTTCCACCGCCTCACCCGTGCTGGCGACATCTGGCGTGGGGGCCCAGGCTCCATCGGGTGACCCCGCGGAAGGCGCCTGGGTCGAACCTGGCTCAAGGCGGGGCTCGCCCCCTGTCTCTTCGCCACCGACCTCCTCGCCTCCGGTGCTCCCTGTCTCCTCGCCGGCCTCACTCCCCGGAATCTCGTCGACGGGGACGAACCCCGTGTCCTCATGGACGATCAGCGGTCCATTTCCGTCCGTGGTCGTCTGACCACAGCCCACCATGAATCCCAGGAAACCGAAGAGAAGCCATCGGGGGCATCGACCGGTCGGGAACTGAAAAGCACTCCCGGAAATGCAATCTTCAGTGACTGCCATGAAGCCTCCAGACACCCGAAAGGTGCCACTGCTAGAAATTCACTGCACTGGAATCACCGCTCTGTCCATCCGTGCCTGCCGCGCCAAGGCTCGGACCCGCAAGCCCCCCGGTTCCTCCCGATCCAGAGGCGGGAAACGAATTGAACGGAGCCGTGTAGGGAGCGAGATTCCAATTGCCGTGGCCCACCGCGTAGACGCCATGACTGACCCCTCCGCAGCCACCGCCGCCACCGCCTCCATGGCCGCCATCTCCCCCCGCGGCGCCATTTCCACCCTTGGGTGCGCAGCTGGTGGCCGAATTGCCCACACCACTTGCGCCACCGGCGCCACCGTCTCCACCGATTCCGCCGACGCCGCCAAATCCGCCGTTTCCGCCAAATCCACCCACGCCGCGAATGATCGTGTTGTTCTGCAATGTCGGAATGCTCGCTGGCGCCCCGTTCCAGAAGAGGAACACACCAAAGGAGCCGCCCCCGGCAGAGCCGCCTCCCCCTCCCGTTCCGCCGCATGCGCCGCTTCCACCGCCGCCGCCACTGCCGCCGCGATCGCTCTTCTCGGCGGGACAACCCGAGACCTCGACCCCGCCTCCAGCGCCGCCACCACCGCCGCCGCCACCATGGGCACCCGAGCCTCCACCGAGACCGGGACCGCCCACCCAGTGACCGCCGCTCACATCCCCTGCGGGAGCGAAACAACCCTGGCCCCCGCTTCCCGTGGTGCCATCCGGTCCCAATGCGCCGTCCTCTCCCACCCATTCGTGACCATCAGGAGGCGTGAGGCAGGTATCACACGGCGACAGGGAGAAGGGATAGCTTCCCCAGACGAGGAAGTCCCAGCCGGCATCCCCCCCGGATCCGCCCCCGCCCTTTCCATTCTTGCCGTTCTCACTGGCCGACGAGCTCTGGGTCGCTGGATCCGAAATCGGCTGGATTCCGGAAGAATCATAATCCGGACAGATCGCGGTTCCACCCGCCCCGCCGCTGACATTCGCGCCAGTGCATGTCTTGCCGCCTGCGCTCCCCCCAGCGGTCGTCCCGCTACAGACCGCGTTGGATTGAAGCGCGCCGCTGCCCAGCCCCCCGCCATTCCCGGAGGCTCCCTCGGGACCGGGTCCTCCCAGGGGTCCGTCGCCTCCATCTCCGGAGTGGATCGTATTGTTCTCAACCGTCAACTGCGCAGCGCAATTCAGGAGATACAAGGCATAGGAATTCCCGCTCTCGGTCTTGTTGTCGAAGCCAAACACGGTAAATCCATTCAGGACCGTCTTGTTCCCCGGCGCCCCGGTCAGATCGCTGGCGTTGACTGCGCCAACGAAGTCGCCCGTGGGCTCTGATCCCAGAATCACCGTCTCGTAGAGAACCTTGTCGCGAAAGAGAAAGTTCGAACTGAAGCCCCCATAGAGCCCCACTCCGCCCAGGAGCTGGATCGACTCCTGATAGACCCCTGTCGCGACATACACATCGCGCATGCCCATGCTCTGAGCCGCCTGAAGCGCGGCCTGAATGGTGAGCATCGGAGACGTCAGCGAACCGTCATTGCCATCATCCCCGTCCTTCGCAACGAACACTGCGTTGTCAATCTCCCCATCCACGGAGTCACAGTTCTGATCCACACCATCCGGAAGATCAGTGGACGACACGAGAGAGCATTCACACCCATCTCCCGGGTTTGCATTCACATCCAGAAACCCTTCATCGCAGGCATGCGAGCAAAACGGCACGTCTCCGGAAGATTCACAGATCCCGTACCCATTGGACACGTTTTGAAAAGTGCAGTTGTTCCCGCATTTCCCGCAATGCGCGTCCGTCTCGTACTCGCCCGTCGCCGCATTGACGAAATCCTCATCCGCCTCGCCGTCGCAGTCATTGTCGAGGTTGTCACAGACATCCACCGGCAGAACGCACTCTCCCCAGCCCTCGAGCGTGCACTCCTGAATCCCCGAGCAGGTGTACGTCGGAGCCGCAGGGTCCACAGGATCCACCCACGTCAGCGCGCAGGACTTCGAAAGGGCCAGGTTCGACCCATCGCACCCACACACTCCGCTTATGGGCTGGCATTGGAGAGAGTCGCCATAGCTTCCACACGCGTATCCGTCCGGACAATCCGCGTCATCCGCGCAGCCCTTTCCGCAGAAAGTGCCATCCCCAAGCTCCATGCAGAGCGCGTCCGAAAAGAAACAATCCTCATCGACACCACAGGCCTGACAGAGGCTGCTTGTCTCCGGGACACATTGGAATTCATTCAATGCAAAATACCCGGGGTCGCATGCAGCGACGACACATTGCGGAGTCGCTTTCGTCGCATCGCATTTGGCCGTGGCGTTCGGGAACCCATCCAGACAGCTCTTGAAACAGGTCCCGCAATTTTCCAGAGAGGTATAGAGGTCGCCGGTCTTGAAGTCCTCGTCCGTCTCTCCATCGCAGTCATTGTCGGCGAAGTCACAGATCTCATCGATGGACGAGAGACAGTCACACGTGCCGGTCAAGGGCACGCATTGCTGTGCGAACCCGCCCGTGGTGGGATCCCCCTCCTCACACGAATAGCCCTCTGGACACGCGTCTTCGTCGCAATCGCGGGTGCAATGCATTCCGAGGCCGATGGCCACGCATTTCCCACTCCCACACTGGCCATCCAGTTGACAGGGAGCGCAGAGATGAAAGGCGTCCGGGACACAGATGAAGGCCAGGTCCGCCCCCAGATTCGTCACCCCTTTGCAGGAATACCCCTCAGGGCATTCCGACAGGCAGGTCTCGGTGCAGATCGGACCCGCGGGACTGTCGACACAGAATCCACTCGCGCAATCCGT
>CAVOCR010000126.1:0-6165 GCA_963694245.1 Myxococcota bacterium | reverse complement strand
TCATGCGCATTCCGGGTTGAAGGCCAATCGTGATTCGGTTGGATACTGGCCCGCGACGCTCTATGTGGGGCCCAAGGATCTCGACGAACTGGAAGCGACGGGCTCCCACCTCGCAGATGCCCTGGATTTTGGAATATTGAGCTTCATCAGTGTTCCCATGCTCTGGCTCCTCAGGTGGTTTGAGCCCCTCACGGGTTCCTGGGCGCTGGCCATCATCCTCTTGACCGTGTTGATCAAGCTTCTGTTGATGCCGCTCACGCAGAAGAGCTTCAAGCAGATGCAGAAGATGAAGATTCTTCAGCCGAAGATGACGGCGCTCAAGGAGGAGCACGAGCATGACAAGCAAAAGCTGAATCAGGAGATTTTCGCGCTGTATCGGTCCGAAAATGTGAACCCTCTCGGCGGCTGTTTTCCGATGCTCTTCCAGATGCCGGTCTACATTGCGCTGTACCAGATGCTCTATGCTGCGGTGGATCTCTACAAGGCGCCCCTGTTCGGGTGGGTGACGGACCTCACCGCGCCGGATCCCTATTATGTGCTTCCCGCTGTGCTGGGAGTCACGATGTTCATTCAGCAGAAGCTGAGCCCCCAGATGAGTGACAATCCCCAGGCGAAGATGATGATGCATGTGATGCCCGTCATGATGACGGCATTCATGCTTTTCCTTCCCAGTGGTCTGGTCCTCTACATTTTTGTCAACATGGTGCTTACAGTGATTCAGCAGTATGTCATTCAGCGTCAGATGACTTGAGAGTGTTGATGGCGGCGGACCCGAGCGGACCCGTCGGCCCCTGAACAATGTGCCGCTCGAATAGAATGAGGAGAAAGAGTGATGAGCATTGGAACTGAATTTGAAGGAAAGGATCTTCGCGAGGCTGTTCGCAACGCGTGCAATGCACACTTTGTGGAGCCGCGAATGTTGAAATATGAAGTCTTGGAGGAACGCGAGCCGGTGGTCGGTCGGACGCACAAGACGGCTGGATTCTGTCGTATCAAGGTGGTGAGCGCCAAGCTCGTCGCGGATGTGTTTGTGGAAGCCCCCGCGGGAGACGATAGAGGTCCTCGCAGGGATGATCGCGGACCGCGCCGAGAGGGACGGGATCGCGGAGGCCGTGGAGAAGGAGATCGCGGAGGCCGTGGAGAACGGGATCGCGGAGGCCGTGGAGAACGGGATCGCGGAGGCCGTGGAGAACGGGATCGCGGAGGCCGTGGAGAACGGGATCGCGGAGGCCGTGGTGAGGGTCGTCAGGAAGTGCCGCCGCGGAACCCCGAGGCGATGGAGAAGAGCGCGGAGATGGCCGAAGAGCTGACCCGCAAACTCTTCACGGGGATGGGGTTCGAGGCGACACTGACGGTGGAGGACACGGAAGAGCGCGTGATCATCGAGGTCGCGTGTGAAGATGCGGCGATGGATGAAGTCGGACGCGATCAGGTGTTCGAATCGGTGCAGTACATCGTGAACATCGTCGTGCGTACTCGGAAGCACGGGAAGTGGGTGCGCGTCAGCGAAGCGGGCGCACGGGAGCGTCGGGAGACGGAACTCCGGACCCTCGCTGCCGAGCTTGCCGAGCGAGCGCTTTCGGCGAACGAAGTCGTCAAGGTCGAGCCGATGCCCTCGGGCGATCGTCGGATCATTCATCAGGAGCTTGGCGGCATTGATGGCGTCAGCACCCGGAGCGAAGGTTCCGGTGCCTTCCGACATCTCTTGATCGTTCCGGATACTCTGGAAGAGAATGTGGATGGAGACGATCAGGGAGAGTGACATGATTGAGGTGATTGGACGGGTCCGCGGTCTTCGATGGATTGCGGTGGTGCTGGGAATGACGGCAGTCCTTCCCCTCGGTTGTGATGGATCGGATTCGGGGGGGACGACGGGTGAAGAGGGGGAGGAATCCCCCACGACCTGCTACCTCGATCTGGAATGTGGCGAGGACCTCCTCTGTTACGTTGCGGATGCGAACGTCACCTCGGAGGGGGTCTGCGTTCTCTGCATTCCAGGGAGCACTGTCTGCGAAGGCGAGGGACTTGCGACCTGCAGCGCGGATGGGAATGAGTACGGAGCGCCGGTCTCCTGTGCCGACGACGATCCCTGCACTGAGGGGGACGTCTGTGTCGACGGGGCCTGCGGAATTCCCTTCCCCAGGGATTGCGACGATCAGGACCCCTGCACAGATGATTTCTGCGCTCCGCTCACGGGGGCCTGTGATCATTTCATCAACACACAGCCGGGTTGCTGCGAGTCCGATGCGGAGTGTGATGATGCGCTGGGCTGCACCACCGATCTATGTGATGTGGCCAGCGGCTCGTGCAGCAATGAAGGCGGTCCCTGCACCGACCTCGTCGTCCAGTTCGGAACCAAGGGCTCCGAACCCGGGCAGCTGAAGGGCCCGCGAGGGGTTGCGGTGTTGAATGATGGACGCGTCGTGGTCAGCGACACGGACAACCACCGGATGGTCCTCTTCTCGGATTCTGGAGAATACCTGAGTGTGTTCGGAGATGCGGATTCGGGGGAGGGAGCGGTGAATTTCCCGAGCGGAATCGCGATTTTCCCAGACGGTCGAATCGTGGTCGCGGACACGGGAAACGATCGACTCGCCGTGTTTGATGACCAGGGAGTCTTTCTTGCGGGTTGGGACGGAGTCGAGGGTGAAAAGAGCGACCTCGATGGTCCAGCGGATGTCGCGATCGATCCCGATGGGACGTCGGCATGGGTCGCCAATTCCAGCAAGGACAACGTGATTCGAATTGGCCCGGATGGTCTGACCCTCGTCACGCACGGAAAAACGGGGGATTCCGATGGGAACTTCCGCAGCCCCCGTGGAATTGTGGTGGATCCCAACGGATTTCTGGTGGTCACTGACAGCGAGATCAATCGGATTCAAGTGTTGGACCCCATCACGGGTGATTTGATCATCAAGTTCGGTGAGGTGGAGGCTCCAGAGAGGGATCCGGAAGCGGAGCCGGTGGATCCCCCCGCCGATCGCTTCAAATTTCCAGCAGGCATCGCCGTGAATTCCAATGGAGTTCTGATGGTGGCGGATCCAGGCAACAGCCGGGTCCGTTTCCTGAGTCATTGTACGCCGAGCTGTGCTGAGGGGGCACAGTGTGGCTCCAATGGCTGCGGGGGAAGTTGCGGAACCTGTGCGCCGGAGGGGACGTCCTCGTGTGAAGCGGGAGTGTGCGTCGGGGGAACCCCCGGTGGAGTCGGATGCGTGGTCCAGGCAGGCCCCGGCTGTGAGGGGTGTGGATGTGAGGAGTGCGTCTGTGCTCTGGATGCGTACTGCTGTGAGACTCAATGGGATGACCTCTGCATCGGTCAGTGTGTGGTGGATTGTGAGTCCGTCTGCGCCGTCGGTGAACCGGCGTTGACTCCGACGATGGCGACGAAAAAAGACCTGAGCGCAGGCATGCTCTCGCCGACTCAGCTCCATTTGACCCCCCAGGGTGTGCTCTGGGTGGTGGACAATGTCTCAGCGAGCATCCAGGCCTTCCAGATTACGCCGTGAACTCTACTGAAACGTCCTCGTCGCGCGTCGTCCAGGTTCAGCGCCTCGATGCGAAAGGACGGGGTGTTGGCCAGGATTCGGACGGCCGCGCCGTGCTGGTTCATGGAGGCCTTCCCGGGGAAGAGGTGCGCGTCTCGATCACGGGGGGCGGACATCATCGCGACCATGGGATTGTCTCCAGCATATCTATCCCCTCCCCGGATCGGACGGTTCCCTTTTGTGAGCAGGCGGCCCTCTGCGGTGGGTGTGCGCTTCAGCATTTTGCTTCCGATGCCCAGCGAACCTGGAAGACGGAGTGTGTTCGGGAAGCTCTCGCGGCGAGGGGGCTGGATGCGACCGTTGTCCAGGAGTGCCAGGAGGTCGGACCCGATCGGGGATTTCGCGCAAAGCTTCTCTGGATGACGGAGACATCAGCGGAGGGCGAGCTGGTGCTGGGACTCTTCGAAAACCATTCCCATGCACTCGTTCCCCTGGATGCCTGCCCCGTGCAGGACCACGTGACCGAGTCCACGTTCGTGGCCATTCGAGACCTGCTTCGAACCCATTGTGTTCAGGAATCCTTTCTTCGTGCGTTGCTGCTGAGAAGCAACGGAGAAGAGGTGCAGGTGGTGCTCATCGCACATTCGGACGCGCCCGCTCCCGATCTCGCCCTTCTCGGCTCGGAGCTGGTGACACTGGAACGGGTGGTGGGGGCTTTTGTGAACTGGACTCCATCCGAAGGCAACGCCCTTCTCGGTCAGGAAACCGCTGTCCTTGCGGGTCGACATCGTCTCCAGCATCAAATGGAAGGGTTCGCGCTCGAGGTCTCCCCCGCGAGCTTCTTCCAGACGCATCTTCTGGGGGTGGAGGCCCTCGTTGCGACCGTGCGTTCCCTGGCTCCCGAGCGGATCGAACGACTCGTGGACCTCTATTCAGGCGCCGGACTTTTTGCCATGGCTATGGCGGAGCGATCCGAGCAGATCCTCGCGGTGGAGAGAGATGGAAGCAGCGCTCGGGATGGCATTCACAACCTGGGGACTCTGGGCCGAGAGAAGGTGCGGATGAAACTCGCTGGGGTGGAAGAACATGTCCGTTCCGGAGAGCCCGCGGACCTCGTGATTCTGGATCCCCCGCGTGCCGGGTGTCTGCCCGGCGTCGTTCATGCGATTGCGGAGCGCATTCAACCCGAAGTGGTCCTCATGGTGAATTGTGGTCTGTCGGGATTCGCACGGAATGCAGCCGAGTTCGTGGAGTGCGGGTATCGTCTGGATGTCGTTCATCCGCTGGATCTCTTCGTTCACAGCTCACACGTGGAAATGGTTTCGCGCCTCGTGCGCACGTCCGGTCCCAATTGACCGCATCAAGGCCCCACAGGTAGAGTGCACACCGGTACTCAGGACTTCAGGATTCACAGTGCGCTCCCGATTTTCCGTATTCTACATCCTCCTGTGGCTTGCATGTCTCCCGGCCGTGGTGTTTGCAGGAGCGAAGCCTCCATCTGATGGCGTCCTCAACGCGATGCAGGCCGAGCTGGATCGCAACGCTCAGCAATTGGCCATCCCGGGTCAGCCCGCTCCCTATTTCATTGTCTATCGGGTGGAAGAGCAGGCCGGGCATTCACTGGGAGCCCGACGTGGTGCCTTGTTTGAAGATGTCTCCCGCCATACGCGGCACGCGGCGGTCGAAGTGCGTGTGGGGGACTACGACCTGGACAGCACCGAGGATCTGAGTGGTCCGACCTATGAAGAGAGCATGGTCTTCCAGGCTCCGGTGGAGTTGCCTCTGGAGGAAGGAGACGACGCGTTGCGCAGCGCTCTCTGGCTCCTGACCGATCAACGGTACAAGGAAGCCCTTACGTCGTTTCATCGGGTGCGTGCACAGCAGGTCTATCGTCGCGAAAAGTTGGATCGGGCGGCGAGTTTTTCAAGGGAGCGGGCGCATGTGTCCGTGGCGGCGCTCCGGGAGTTTGAGTTTGATGCGGATCGCTGGCGCGATCTTGCACGCGATGTGAGTGAACGAGTCTCTCAAGGGGACTTTGTTCTCGATTCGAGCGTTCGGATCGAGGCAAGAAACGAAGTGCAGTACCTGGTGAACACCGAAGGGCGGATGGTACGGACCCAGAGTCTCCATTACGGGGTGCATGTGCAGGCCATGACACTTTCGGATGACGGGGAGGTTCTGACCCATGCGGTGGACCGGTATGCACGCGAAGAGTCTCATCTCCCCAATGTGCCTGTGCTGAAGGCCGCGGTGGATGGAATGCTCGAGGAGCTGAAAGCGCTTCGTGACGCGCCGGTGATGGATCCCTACACGGGCCCCGCCGTTCTTCTTCCCCGGGCCGCGGGGGTGCTGTTTCACGAAGCGATCGGTCATCGCCTGGAGGGGCATCGACAAGAGGATAGCGAGGAGGGGCGGACGTTTGCACATTCGGTGAACAAGTCGATTCTGCCTTCTTTCATCTCCGTGGCGGATGATCCCACGGTTTCTGCGCATGACGGTGTTCAACTCAACGGCTTCTATCGATACGACGATGAAGGGATCCTGGGGGCACGGGCCCCACTCGTCGCTCGTGGGAAGCTCGTGGGGTTCCTGATGCGTCGGAAACCAGTGAAGGGCGGCTTCGATCAATCCAATGGACATGGGCGCGCGGAGGGGATTTCCTCTCCTGTTTCGCGGATGG
>CAVOCR010000125.1:0-6167 GCA_963694245.1 Myxococcota bacterium | reverse complement strand
GAGGAAACCGGAGACGAGGCCGCCGGAGACGAGGGCACCGGAGACGAGGAGACCGGAGACGTTCCCTGCGAGGATGGAGCGCTCGGATGCGCCTGTTACGGAAACGGTACCTGCAACGACGACCTCGAATGCACCGACGACCTCTGCACAGCGGTCGAGTGCGAAGTCGGGACCGCAGGCTGCCCCTGTTATGGAAACGGCACCTGCAACGACGATCTCGAGTGCAACGCGGATGTCTGCGAGGAAGCCGTCATCACGGAGGAGACCGGCGAAGAATGCGTCCCCGACTGCGAAGGCAAGAGCTGCGGCGATGATGGCTGCGGGGCTCCCTGTGGTGCATGCGCAGCCAGCGAAATGTGTTCCGGCACAAACACCTGCATCCCTGGATGCACCGCGAACTGCGACGGAGCCCTGTGTGGACCCGATGGATGCGGGGGAAGCTGCGGGGAATGTACGGAATCAGAGGCCTGCGCGTACGGCGCGTGCATCGAGCCGTCCTGCGCCGAGGGAGAAGCCTGCGCCATCGTCAACAAGGTGTCGAAATGCATCGCGTCCGGCGACCTCGTGAAGGGAGATGTCTGCTACGGCGGAACCGCAGCGTGTGAGACGGGCCTCCATTGCTTCGTCCAATGCCTGGAGATCTGCTCCCTGAGCGGCAACTACGCTCCTGCCTGCGCGGACGTCTGTGATCCCGGACTCGGCGTGAACGAGGTCAGCCCGGAGAACGACGCGGGGCTGTGCTACACCAATGATGCGCCCGCGATGTGCGACATCTTCACCCAGGAAGGCTGTCTGGCCGGCCAGGGCTGCTACATGGCCACGAACCTGGGCGGACTCGTCTGCCTCAGCGCCGGCCTGCTCGACGAAGGCGACGCCTGCGAATCGGGCAACGACTGCAAGGGTGGACTCCTCTGCGTCAACGGCACGTGCCAGCCCGTCTGCAGTCAAAAGCCCGAGCACGCGGACGAAGCGTACACATGCAACGGATGCGGAAGTCCGACGACCTTCAATCCCGCGGCCTGGGGAATTGGCGCGTGTCAGGACTCCGGTCCGGCTGTTGTCTGCGACTTCTGGGCACAGGATTGCGAAGACGGAAAGCTCTGCGTTCCGGTGACGAACGGCGCCACCTGCGTGAACCCCAACGCCGCTGGGCTCGAAAGCGACCCCTGCAACGGGAACTCGGATTGCAGCCCGATGCTTCTGTGTGCGAGCGGAGCCTGCAAGCCGGCCTGCTCCATCAACGAGTTCCCAGACGATCCGAGCACTCCCATCTGTGTGGACGATTGCCCGAACAACGCGTTCCAGCCCATCGGGGGCCAGGGAAGCCAGATCGGCATCTGCACGGAGTAGTTTCTCCTCCCCGCTCACCCCTTCCACGGCCGCCGCGCCGTTCATGAGGCAGTTTTCATGGCCAAGAAGAACGCGAACGCGATCAGCCCGACGCGAGCGGAAGACTATCCCGAATGGTACCAGCAGGTCGTGAAAGCGGCCGATCTCGCGGAGGTCTCCCCCGTTCGGGGCTGCATGGTCATCAAACCCTGGGGCTACGCGATCTGGGAGGCCATGCAGGCCGATCTCGACCGGCGCTTCAAGGAGACCGGGCACGTCAACGCCTACTTCCCCATCTTCATCCCCATGAGCTTCCTTGAAAAAGAGGCGGAGCACGTCGAGGGGTTCGCGAAGGAGTGCGCGGTGGTCACCCACCATCGCCTCGAACCCGGTCCAGACGGCGGACTCGTCCCCGCAGGAAAGCTCGAAGAGCCCCTGATCGTACGCCCCACCAGCGAGACGATCATCGGCGCCATGTTCTCCAAATGGGTGCAGTCGTACCGCGATCTTCCGCTCCTCATGAATCAATGGGCCAACGTGGTTCGCTGGGAGATGCGCACGCGCCTCTTTCTCCGCACGACCGAGTTCCTCTGGCAAGAGGGACATACGGCGCATGCCACGAAGGACGAGGCGGTCGAAGAGACCCTCCGCATGCTCGAGGTGTATGGACAGTTCGCGGAAGAGGTCATGGCCATGCCCGTGCTGAAGGGCGAAAAGACCGCGGATGAACGCTTCCCAGGAGCCGTGGCGACCTACACGATCGAAGCCATGATGCAGGACGGAAAGGCCCTCCAGGCCGGAACCAGTCATTTCCTCGGTCAGAACTTCTCCCGCGCTCAGGAGATCAAGTACCTGAGCGCCGAGGGAACCGAAGAGTACTGCTGGACCACCTCGTGGGGCGTCTCCACACGTCTGGTCGGCGCCTTGATCATGACGCATTCGGACGACGATGGCCTCATCTGCCCCCCTCGGCTTGCTCCGCAGCACGTGGTGATCATCCCGATCCACCGGTCGGAGGAGGATCAGGTGACTGTGTCGGCCTACTGCAAGGAGCTGGCGGCCGAGCTTCGGGCCCAGTCCTTCGCAGGAGCGCCCCTTCGCGTCCATGTCGACGCGCGGGACATTCGTGGTGGCGAAAAGAGTTGGCAATACATCAAGCAGGGCGTCCCCATCCGCCTGGAGATCGGCCCCCGGGACGTCGCCGGCGGAAACGTGTTCATGGGACGGCGCGACAAGGCCCCGCGTGAGAAGGAATCCCTCTCACGGGAGTCGTTCGTGACCGCCGCAGCCGGGATTCTCCAGGAGATTCAGGACACCCTCCTCCAGCGCGCCCTCGACCGGCGCACGGCGGCGACCCAGCAGGTCCAGAGCCTGGACGAGTTCAAGGCGCTCTTTGCAAACGACGAGGACGGAGCATTCGCCTGGTGCCATGCCGCCGATGATCCGAGCTATGCGCCGCTGCTCAAGGAACTCAAGGTCACAGCACGGTGCATTCCCCTCGCCGACAACGAGTCCCGGGGCACATGCATCTTCACCGGCGCACCCGATCAGCGGAAAATCGTATTCTCCCGCGCCTACTGATCCTCACTTTCCCTCGATTTCGCCCAAATTCACCGAATTCGGTGGATCCCAGGTGCACGCCTCCCAATTTTGATTCCAAACGGGGCGCTCTTCCCCCGTAGGGGGACCTCGAAGCAAAGTCCTTGGCATTCCGCACCCCTGGTGTATTCTGACAGCGTAGTTTTGTGGATGGTACGCCCTGCACGCGGATGAGTCCGAGCCTCTCGTGATCTGTCCGCACGCTGAAAGTCCTGTGACTTCAGCCACTCGTGCAAGGCCTCGCGCTGGAGAGATGCGGTTTGGATCTCGCGACCTTTATTGGCCTCATTGCAGGCACCGTGGTGGTGGTCGGCGCGATCCTCGTCGACTCGAGCATCGAAGCGTTCATCAACGTCCCCTCCGTTCTGATCGTCGTCGGAGGAACCTTCGGCGCCGTTCTCATCAAATACCCCCTGACCATGTTCTTCGGCTCCTTCCGAGTCATGTTCAAGGCCTTCGTCCACAAGCTGGACACTCCCAACGAGATCATCGCCAAGGCGGTCGAGTTGAGCGCTCTCGTGCGAAAAGAGGGACTGCTCGCGCTCGAAAACCAGGAGGTCTCCAACCAATTTCTGAAAAAGGGCCTGCGCCTCTGCGCGGATGGTCTCGAGCCGGAGTTCGTGCGCAAGGTCCTCAACACGGAGATGTTGCGGGGAATCGAGCGCCACGAACAAGGGGAAAGCATCTTCCGGGCGATCGGAGAGTCCGCCCCCGCATTCGGCATGATCGGAACGCTGATCGGGCTTGTGCAGATGCTCTCCACCATGGACGACCCCAAGTCGATCGGTCCCTCCATGGCCGTGGCGTTGCTGACGACTCTCTACGGAGCGCTGATCTCCAACCTCTTCGCCCTCCCTGTCGCGGAGAAGCTTTCGCTTCGCGCGACCGAGGAGCGCCTGCTTCAGACGCTGATCATCGAGAGCATCGCCCAGATTCAGGAAAGTCGAAATCCCCGCGTCGTCGAGGAACTGCTCCGCACCTATCTCCCCACAAGCCAACAGCTTGCGATGGAGGCCGGCGGTGGAGCGGCAGCCGGAGGCGCGGGAGCGGAGGCCGGAGACGCCGAAAGCGCCGAGACCTGATCCACCCGATGAACGAGTAGAGGCATGAGCGACGACGAGGCCCCACCACCCAAACCATGCAATCATCCTGGGACCGCCCCAGGCTGGATGGTGACGTTTGGAGACATGATGTGTCTCCTGATGTGTTTCTTCGTCCTCCTCGTCGCCTTCTCCGAAATGGACATTCAGCGCTATCGAATGATCGCGGGCTCCATGAAGATGGCGTTCGGCGTCCAGCGCGAATTCCGTGGAATGGATGTCCCGAAGGGCGTCACTCTTCTGGCCAGCGAGTTCAGCAAAGGGAAGCCCGCCCACAGTCCCAAGCCCCTCGAGAAGAAGAACACGACCCCCGACGGCCTTCAGGAATCCGAGGCGGGAAAGACCGACCACGATACCGCCAGGACGGAAGACATCGAGGTCGACACGGAGCGTATCGTCGAAGTCCTCGCCGAAGAGGTCGAAAGTGGTCTGGTTCACGTCGAAGGCCTCGATGACCGCATCGTCATCCGGATCGACGAAAATGGGATTTTCAGTCCCGGAAGCGCCACCGTGAATCCCTCTTTCCGGGATTTGATCAAGCAGCTGGGGCTGGTGCTGGAAGACATGATGGGAACCATCGCTGTAGGCGGGCACACGGACGAGACCCCCATCAAGTCCACGCGCTTTCGCTCCAACTGGGAGCTCTCCTCATCCCGAGCGGTCTCCGTGATTCATGTGCTGCTCGAAGAGACTGAACTCGCGCCTTATCGGCTGGTCTCCCAGGGCTTCGCTGACAGCCGACCGCTGGTCCCGAACGACACCCCAGAAAATCGGGAATTGAACCGCCGCGTCGAGATCAGCGTGCTCCGTGGAATGGACGACAGCAATCTCGACTAGGGAATCGTGAGGGGCCAGAGCCCAGCGACCACGTACCCAAACCCCACATCCGAGGGTCCCAGCAGCAATACCGCGTTCTCCGCGATCCCGTCCTCGGTCCCGAGGTAGAGGTGTGCACTCGCCGCGGCAGGCGCACCCACGATCACATCCAGCAGACCATCTCCATTCACGTCCCGAGCGCCCACGATCGAATTCCCGAAGGACTCCACCGTGCTGGTACGCACGATGGCGGGAGCGGGAATCACTCCTTCTGGACTTCCAAAATGGACATAGAACTCTCCATTGCCACTGGAGAGGATGTCGGAGTACCCGTCCCCATTCACATCCCCCGCAGCCGCCACCGAGATCCCAAACGTCCCCTGCCCTTCGAGAATCGTCGGGGCGTCCGACTCGACACCCGATGGCCCCCCTTCGAAGACCATCACGCCCTGGACGGATTGATTGCCGATCGCGATATCCCCAAACCCGTCTCCATTGACATCCCCGGCGCAGGCGACGGCGATTCCGAAATTGCAATTCCCCCCGCACAGCGCCTGCCCGTCGAGCACGGTGGCATCCTCCGGGGAAGGACCCTCGGGCCCCCCGTGAAACACCACGACCTGCGTCGTTCCATTGCCGGTGACCACATCCGCAAACCCATCCCCGTTGACGTCACAGCCCCCATCGGCCGAAATCCCCATGCCCGCGCCCAGATTCGGGGAATAGAGCGTCACGGAGTCTCCGTTGATTGGACCGGAGGCACTCCCATAGTAGACGTAGACTGAGCTCTCGATGGGGTTTCCACCGACGAGATCCGCATACCCGTCACCGTTCACATCACCCACGCTGGATACGCTCACTCCAAAGATGGGAAAGAGCCCCGCGAACTCCTGAATCTCCACCAGGGGTTCCGTCTCGAGGCCACCGGGTCCCGACAGATAGACATAAGCCGAGGAACTCACCCAGCTCCCCACCACGAGATCCGGATATCCGTCGCCGTTCACATCTCCGGCGCTGGACGTCGAGTTTCCAAAGGTGCCCACCGGTGGACCGCTGATGATCGTGGGCGTGGACGTATCCACGCCCCCATCGCCTCCTGAAAACACGAAGACGGCACTTCCGCACCCAGTCCCAGAGAGTCCACATGCCCCAATGATGACGTCGGCATGCCCATCCAGATTGAAATCGGGGACCGCTCCCCACATCGTCGAGGCCGCGTCTGGGGCGCCCTCCTCGACATGCACTTGCCAGACGGAGTTGCCCTCCGAGGAGTCGACAGCCTCTCCATCCACGACGGATCGAACGCGCCAATGATGGACACCG
>CAVOCR010000124.1:0-6198 GCA_963694245.1 Myxococcota bacterium | reverse complement strand
AACTCCACGGGCACAACTATCGGGTGTTCGTGGACATCGACGGTCCCATTGGTGAAGGGGACATGGTCATTGACTTCATGGTGCTCAAACCGATGGTCAAGGACGTCTGCGATCAAATCGATCACCGGACCCTGATCCCCTCCCAGAGCCCTCATCTCCGAATCGAAAAGAGCGATGGACTCGTCTGGGTCCACCACGGCGAGGACCGGTTCGCGTTTCCTGAGCGCGACGTGATCATTCTCCCGCTTCCCAATACGTCCACTGAGCGGTTGGCGGAGCACATCTGCGGAGAACTGAAACAGCGCATTCTCGCTTCCGAACCCAATGCACGGCTGGATCGACTGCGGATCTCCGTCGAGGAATCCAGTGGCCAATGCGGTCACTACGAAGAACGTCGCCCTCGTGACTAGAACCGCTGGGGGCGTGAATGCCGGACTGGGCGTCCTCGCGCTCGTGACCGCATGGTATGTCTGGACCACCTCTGGAACCGCCTATTGGTTGGATAGCAGTGAACTCTCTGCAGCGGGTTGGACCCTCGGCATCCCCCATCCACCGGGCCACCCTCTCCATGTCCTGCTCGTGCGCATCTTCGGGGCCCTTCCGCTCGGTCCCATCGCATTCAAGGCACACCTGCTCTCCGCGATTTGTGGGGGGTTGGCTGCCTGGATGGGTTTCCTGCTCACCCGTGAACTGCTCCTCCGAAACGGCGGCCCCCGAGCTTCGCACTCCCTGTTGGCTGCATCCGCGGCCTTGCTTGCCTGTGCCTCCGGGGCGATGTGGCTTCAATCCGTCCGTGCGGAGGTCTACACGCTGCAGACCGTCCTCGCTCTGACAGCCACGTGGATGACCGTCCGCTGGGACAGGGCGCACCACTCGAGAGAGGGCGGCTGGTGGCAAAGCCTCTCCCCACTCCTGATCGTCGCGCTGACAGTCGGACTGGGACTCGCCAATCACCACTACCTCATGGCGTGGGTCATCCCCGTCCCCCTCTTTCTGCTCCTCAGCCGAAAGGAGGGCAGAACAATCGCCACGAGTCGAGCCGTGCTCCCTCTCCTCGGAGTCGGGGCACTCGGACTTCTTCCCTACCTGTTTCTTCCCATCCGAAGCGCCGCAAACCCCGTCATCAACTGGGCAAGTCCAGACACCTGGGAGCGCTTTGTGGACACCGTTTCAGCCCGGGTGTTCCACGCATCCGTGACGGACAGCGCCGAGGGACAGTTCTTCGAGAACCTGCTCGGCGTGGCCACTCTTCTTCAGGAGCAGATGACCCCGCTGTGTGGAGTCCTTGCTGTCATCGGTGTTCTCGTCATGATCCGGCGAACGCCGCGAGCGGCAGGCTGGTGGACTGTGGCGGTCCTCGGAAACGTGGCTTCGGTCTGCATCATGGACTTCGACGGAACCAATCCAGACACCTGGGGCTATCTGCAATTCACGCACTTCCTCGTGACCGCGGCATGCGCGGTGGCTCTTCTGGAGTTGACCGTGAGGTTTCCTGGAAAAGAAGAACTCACCGGCGCCACAGGGATCGTGCTTCTCCTTCTGATGACCGCGGCAAGCGCTGCAGTTCAAGCCCCTCGTTCGCTCCTCAAAGATTTCAGCGCTCCGCAGATCACCGAGGATGCCATCCTCCGCGAAATTCCTCCGGGTGGAGTGTTGCTGAGCTCCTTCTTCAGCGCGTTCTTCCAACACTGGCATGCTCAACTCGTCGACGGACGGCGACCCGATATCGTCATCTTCAATCAGACATTCGATCGGAAGATCCACGACGGCACCCCGTACGTGGAGGCCATGAAATCACGAGAACCTCAACTCAATTCTCTCTTTGATGCCTTCCTCATGACCCGACAGTTTCCCCGGGAGCAGGTCCTGAATCTCGCGAAGACAGAGCCAGTATTCGTCGAACCCGAACTCAACGGGCCGGTCCCTCACGTCCATCTCCAACAGCGAGGACTCACCTTCCAGGTCTCCACCGCGGAACCGCGAGAGGATCACGGGATCGAGTTGCAGTCACGTCTCCTCGGAACCGGCGGGGAGTTGCGAGAGACACGCACCTTCCTCTTCTGGCATCGCTTCCATTCTACCCTGGCCCTGCTGGGTGCGGGCTCATTGGAAGCCGCACGCCGGGAGTTCACCCACCTGAATGCGCTCGCCCCCGGCTCCCCGCGTGTCCAGGAGATCGGAGCATGGTTTCACTCCCTCGAAACAGCCTCACCCGAGACACGAGCGCACATGCGACGCACAGTCACCGAAGCAGATCTCGAAGCCTGGTACCGCGGAGATTCCACTCCTTTCCGGGTTGAGCCCCAGCCCGGCATCCACTAGGCTCGCCGGCTGAACACTGGGAGAACCCCTCCCCCTGGAAAGGAGCCAAGGATGGCGACGGTACATATGCTGCAAGGCACCGGAGAGACACTCGCTGAGACCGGGAGCATCCACGCCTTCCTCGACACTCACCGCATCTCATTCGCACGCTGGGAGATCCCCGAAAACATCCAGAAGCTCTGCGAACATCCGACGCTGGATGACGCTCAGAAGGAACAGGTGCTGGCCGCATTTGAGCCCCAGCTGACCAGGCTGGCGAAGGAGCATGGATACGTCAGTTCCGACATGGTCTGCCTGCATCCGGAACTCCCGGGCCTGGATGCCGCCCTCGCCAATTTCGATCTCGAACACTTTCACACCGACGATGAAGTACGATTCATCGTCGACGGGTCCGGCGTATTCGGCTTCGTCGGTGACTCCGGGCGACGCTTCCTGATCGAGGTCCACGCCGGGGACTACATCGTGATTCCCGCGAACGCATGGCACTGGTTCTATCTGTTGGAAGACAAGACCATCAAAGCCCTCCGCATCTTCAAGGACACCTCGGGATGGACTCCCATCTACCGGGGCACTGAGGCAGGCTCATGAACCCCGGCGCTCGCGAGCAGTTGATTCAAGAGGCCGCTCTGTTCCATTCCCGGGGATGGATGCCCGCGACCTCCGGAAACCTCTCGATACGTCCCTCCCCGAACGCGGAGATCACCATCACCGCGAGTGGAGTCGACAAAGGCGCGTTGGAGACTTCGGGGATGCTCGAAATCGATACGGACGGCAACCCCTCGAACCTCTCCCCCGGAATGAAGCCATCCGCAGAAACCGCCATTCATCTCGCGATCTATCGCCAGCTGCCAACAGCCGGCGCGGTATTTCACGTCCACACGGTCGCCTCCACACTCGCGAGCATGCACGCCCCCATCGACGCATCTCCTGCGGAGTTGACGTTCCAGGGATACGAACTGATCAAGGGCTATGACATCTGGGAGGACGACGCGACCGCGGCCATCCCTGTCTTCGACAACCACGGAGACGTCTCTTCCATTGCCCGGGAAGTCGAAGCGCTCCTCCGCACGTCCCCTCGGGTGCCTGCCTTCCTCATCCGCGGACACGGCATCACTGCATGGGGATCCACGCCGGCTGAAGCCCGAAAACATCTCGAAGTCACGCAGTTTCTCTGCGAGTGCCGACTTCGACTGAGCCCGTGACGCTGCTCTCTCACCACTTGCATGTGAGCATGGTTGTGAGTGATCATGCCGGTCGAGCACAACCAATCGATGGTCATCTCTCCAGCTAGACGTGGAGGCTGCCCATCCATGCACTCCAAAGAAGCAACGCATGAGTGACGGGGCAGATGATCGCCGACAACATCTTCGGGTAGAAGTCGAATATGAAGCTGCACTGGCATGGGGAGATCAATCCACCCCATCCGTGACCCAGGACATGAGCGCCGGCGGAGCTTATTTTCGAATCAACCACCCTCCGGGTCCGGGGACCGAGATCACCGCGCACATCGTGTTTCAAGAGGATGCGCCCCCCGTGACCATTCAAGCCCGCGTCATGTGGAGCATGGAAGGTAAAAGCGCACGCACTGCTGGGGGATGTGGAGTCCTTTGGCTGGAAGCCTCCTGCCCCGAACTGGCTCCATTGCGGGGTCTGCTCCTCGACACCATGCAAGTCCATGGCGGAGAGCTCACCCCCGGCACGGACGCAGACGGAAATCGCATCTACCGTTACATGTTTGGCGAAACCGAGTCTGCGGATGTCCCCGAAGCACCTGCCCCTGCATCGGGCGCAGGAGCCACGCATCAGACGGGTTCAGGAGAAAAAAACCGACGCGCTCAGGTCAACATCCCGGTCAAATTCATTGGAAAGAAGACACGCGGTTCCGGAGTGATCTCCGTGCTTGGGGAGAGACGGGCTGTCATCGAAACCACCGGGGGGGAACTCCCCGCGCATTCAGATCGTGTGGAAGTCCGAGCGAGCATCGACAGCAGCGGAGGGGTTCTCCCTCTCGTACTTCACGGACAAGTCACGCGAACGCTCCCAGAGACTGACGACCAACCGGCCTCATTCTGGTTGATGCTGACCCGGGTGGATGAAAAAGGCCGTACGGGATTGTTCCATCAGTTTCTCGATTTCCTGATGCAACCAGAAGACGAGGAATGAACACAGGCTAGACCAGAGGCAGCTGATCCTCGTCGCCGTCTTCCGACCCCCCATTCTCAACGGAGGTTCCTGCGCTCTCTTCTGGTTTGGATTCTTCGGAGATGGTCTCCTCCTCCTCTCCATCCGCGCCCTCTCCCCCGTCATCCGGACCCGAATCGCGCCCCGCCGGAATGTGCTCCAGCAAGACATTGAGCAGCTTTGCATTCGAGGACACGACTGAGAAGCCGTTCCCTCCTCGAGCCGTCAGAGGAATCGAGAATCCCGCCAGTTGAGTCGTGGTATCCCCGGTCAGCGCCAGAAGCACCACCGAGGCTTTCGAATTCAGGAGCAAGCCCGCCATGACGCGATGAGGCTTCTGCTTGAGCTTCTTGATGATCCGAGCGCCCTTGCCCGCCCGGAGCTGGGACTCGATCTCCACAACAGGCGTGCGCTTGGCTTTGCCCTTGTCCGTGAAGACCGCGATCTGTCGCTTGTCCGCCCCTTCTCCCTCATGGGCGGGAATCGGCACCACGCCCACGACCTCATCACCGCGTCCCAGGCCAATGGCGCGCACTCCTCGCGCTCCACGACCACTGTCCGAGATCGCTGCTTCTGCAAATCGAATGGATTGTCCATCGCGCGTCATGACCAGAACATCTCCCTGGCCATTGCTCCGATGCACATGCACCACACCATCTCCGGCCTTCAGACCGCACGCGACAACTCCGCTCGACCGGCCCGCATCGTATTCTCCGATCGCCGTCCTCTTCACCATGCCCTGGGAAGTGAAGAAGAAGAGATGCTCCTCGCCAATCCCCGCCGCACCAAAGTCCGTACCAAAGACGGAGACGACGCGGTCCTCCTTGTCAAATCCGACTACATTCACGAGCGCTGTCCCGGCCCCTGACCAGCGGCCCTCGGGAAGGGTATGGACTCCCATGGTGAAACAAGTTCCCCCACGGGTCATGATCAGCGTCTTGTGCGTCGTGTTGGTGAAACACCAGTCCACGACATGATCTCCTTCACGAGCACCTGCCTCGATGATCTGCTCGCCCGTCGCACGGAACGACGCCATGCTTGTTCGGCGAATGTACGCCTCCCGACTCAACGCCACGATCACATCCTGAGGCTTCACAAGCGCTTCCACGCTCACTTCGAAGCGCTTCACTTCACCCTGAATCGTGGTTCGGCGATCTTCGGCAAAAAGCTTCCGGATCTCCTTGAGTTCATTCTTGATGACCGTTCGAAGACGACGCTCACTTCCCAGAATCGCTTCCAGTTCCGCGATCTCGCCTTCAAGCGCAGCATGCTCATCCCGCAATTGCAGGAGCTGTAGACCCGTCAACCGATGAAGGCGCAGCTCGAGAATGGCATCGGCCTGCTCCTCGCTGAACTGGAACGCAGCAACAAGATTGTCCCGGGCGTTGCTCCGGTTCTCGCTCCCCCGGATGGTCGCGATGACTTCATCCAGAACGTCCACCGCCCGAATCAAGCCATCCACGATATGCAAACGGCTCAAGGCCTTCGCGAGAAGGAATTGGCATCGGCGGGTCACGACTTCGCGCTGATGCGCAACATAGGCCTCGAGAATGTCCTTGAGTCCCATGCATCGGGGCGATCGGCGATGGATCGCCACCATGTTGAAGTTGTAGCTGGACTGAAGCCCTGTCTTCTTCAGAAGAGCCCCAATCACCCCCTCGACATCCGCCGTCTTGGAGAGTTCAATCACCACCC
>CAVOCR010000123.1:0-6229 GCA_963694245.1 Myxococcota bacterium | reverse complement strand
GCATTCCACGCTTCATGGACCCGCGACTCTTGTACGGATTCGGGACCTCGTCGCGGAGGTACGGGGCTGTGAGGCAGGAGCTCTCGGGCGGGCTGCCGAACGGAACGCCCGGAGGCTCTTTCGTCTTGACACCCGGCCGAGGCGAATGGGATGAGAGCGTCGAACGTGAGGAGTGGACCATGGCGTTGAAACTGCAGTCGAGTGTGCTGGAATCGGGGCCTGACAACGATATCGAGGACAGCTACCGTCTGCATCGGCGATTCGATCGGATGGGACGTCTGGTCGGGGATCGGGCGATGGAGCGTCTTCTGGGTTCCCAGGTGACAGTGATTGGGCTGGGTGGGGTCGGGTCCCATGCGGCAGAAGCGCTTGTGCGCAGCGGGATCGGTCGCGTGACCCTGGTGGACTTCGATCGGGTCTGCATCACCAACACGAATCGTCAATTGCAGGCCATGAAGGGAGACATCGGGAAATACAAGTCCGAAGTGCTCGCGGAGCGCCTGCGGCGAATCAATCCGCAGGCGGTCATCGAGCCCATGACCCGCTTCTACAATGCGGATTCGAGCGAAGAGATTCTGAATCTCGGTGCGGACTGGATTGTTGATGCCATCGACAATGTGACGGCAAAATGTCATCTGCTTTCGGAGTGTCGGGAATGGGGTCAGGCGGTGGTCTGCTCGACGGGAGCGGCGGGGCGCATGAGCCCGACCTCCCTCCTCACGGCTGATCTCGCGGAGACCCGGGTCGACCCACTCGCCGCGAGCGTGCGCAAGCTCCTCCGCAGTCGGCATGATTTTCCGTCGACCGGAAGCTTCGGAATTCCATCCGTGTATTCGACTGAGCCGGTCGCCGCGCCTCATGAACTCAGCTACGACCAGGGGCAGGGATTTCGGTGCGTATGCCCGGGGGGAAAGAATGAGTTCCACTCCTGTGAAGACCGGAACGTGATTCATGGAACGGCGGGGTTTGTCACCGGGGCTTTTGGTCTCGTGACGGCGGGTCTCGTGGTGCAGTCGCTGGTCGCGGAAGTCGCGGATGCGTGAGGTTGAGATGGTGATCTACGAGGTCAACCTTCGCGTGGATTCGGATGTTTCCGTGGAGTTCGATGCCTGGCTGACTCCCCATGTGGAAGAGATGCTGAGGTTCGATGGATTTCAGAACGTCTCCCGCTGGGTTCAACTGGACCCGCCGGAATCCGCGGTTCCTTCGAACTGGTGGGTCCTTCAGTACGAGGTGGCATCCATGAGGGCTCTGGACGCGTATCTGGAGGGGCCGGCTGCAGCGATGCGAGCGGATGGAATGGAACGGTTCAAGGGAAGGTTTGAGGCGACTCGAAGGATCCTCGGGCCTGTTGAGTCGACTCAGCGTTGAGGGCGGAAGCCGCCCTTCAATCCCCACCAGCACAGGTAGACTCCGACAAAGCTCGACGCGACGATCAACGATTGCGCGAGGAGGTGAACAGGGTTCGTGTCCTCGGCACCAGCGCCTGTCGCGATGAGCAGATCGCCTGAGATCCAGAGCGCAAGCGGGAGCACCCCCATCCATTTCTGACGCAGGGGAGCGCTGGCGATGGCGACCGTCCCCGACGCGAGCGTGGTCATGCCGAGGAGGAGGAACAGGAGTTTTAGACCGCTGAACATGAAAGAATCTCCATGGGATGGACTGAATCTGACGCGAACATCGTCGGTTTGCAAGGGATGAGGGACTTCCTAACCGCAAGAGTACGCGAGGCCTTGAAAGTTTCCTGCGGCCCGGTAGAGTCCAGCCGAACCCCCGGGTGTGTGCGGGAGACGCTCGTGAGCGTGTGCCAAAGAGGAGTCATCATGAGTCGGGAGCAGGACGTGCAGGAATTGCTGGAGCCCACGGACCGATTTGTTCATCGCCACATAGGACCTTCTGCGACAGAAGTCGAGGCCATGATCGAGGCCCTCGGTCTGCCCGGTCTGGCGACTCTGATCGATGAGGCGATTCCCCCGGGAATCCGGTGGAGTGGTTCGTTGGATCTGGGCGGGGATCGGAGCGAGCACCAGGTGCTCGCGGAGCTTCGGGAGATCGCGTCCAGAAACGAGGTGAGGCGATCCTATCTGGGGATGGGCTACCACGATTGCATCACTCCCCCGGTCATTCTGCGGAACATTCTCGAGAATCCCGGCTGGTACACGCAGTACACCCCCTATCAGGCGGAGATTGCGCAGGGGCGTCTGGAGATGCTTTTCAATTTCCAGACGATGGTCGCGGATCTCACGGGACTTCCGCTCGCCAATTCCTCGCTTTTGGACGAGGGGACGGCGGCCGCGGAGGCGATGGCGCTCTGCTTGCGAATGCGTCCTCGGAAATCCGAGGCCCGGACATTCCTCATCGGGGAGGATTGTCATCCCCAGACCATTGGCGTGGTGGAGACGCGAGCCGAGGCGATGGGCGTCACGCTGCGCGTCAGTTCCCCCGCGGATTTTGCGTGGACTGAGGACGTTTTTGCCTGCTTGATCCAGTATCCGAACACCGAGGGCGTGATCACGGATCATGAAGCCCTGTGCGAGGCCGCCCATGCGATTGGGGCGCGGGTGTGTGTGGCGACGGATCTCCTGGCATTGACCCTGCTCCGCCCCCCGGGGGAGTTTGGAGCGGATGTGGCGGTGGGAAGCTCGCAGCGACTGGGAGTGCCCATGGGCTACGGCGGGCCGCACGCGGCGTTCCTGTCCACCTCGGAGGAGTGTCGACGTCAGATACCGGGGCGTGTGATCGGCCTCAGCCGCGATGCGAACGGAGAGCCAGCGCTTCGAATGGCGTTGCAGACTCGTGAGCAGCACATTCGACGGGATCGTGCGACGAGCAACATCTGCACGGCTCAGGTTCTGTTGGCGGTGATCGCGTCCGCTTATGCGGTCTACCACGGTCCTGAAGGATTGAAGGCCATCGCGACCCGCATTCGGCGCATGACGCTCGCGCTTGCCCATGGACTCCGAAAGGGGGGGCACACAGTGGACGAGGGGCCGGTCTTTGATGCGATCGTGGTTCGGCCCAGTTGCGGTGTCGACGCCGTGCATGCGCGTGCCCATGCTCAGGGAATCAACGTGAGGGATCTGGGAGAAGGTCGCATCGGGATCACGCTGGATGAGAAGATCACGGGAGAGGAAGTGCGGGCGCTCCTGGGAGTGTTCGAGGTTCCGATCATGGATGTCTCCGTGTTGCTCGGGGAGAGTGAAGTGGCGCTCCCCGCCGCGCACGCTCGTACGAGCGAGTACATGAGTCATCCGGTCTTTCATCAGCATCGCTCCGAGACGGAGATGTTGCGGTATTTGAAGCGTCTCGAGGGGCGCGATCTCTCCTTGACCGCGTCGATGATTCCGCTCGGAAGCTGTACGATGAAGTTGAATGCGACCTCCGAGATGCTTCCGGTGACGTGGCCCGAGTTTGGAGGGATTCACCCCTTTGCACCCGTAGCGCAGGCGGAGGGCTATGCGCGGCTCTTCCAGGACCTCGAGGCCTGGCTGGGTGACATCACGGGATTCGCCGGCGTCTCACTCCAGCCAAACGCGGGATCCCAGGGAGAGTATGCGGGGCTTCTCGTGATTCGCGCCTGGCATCGAGAGCGGGGCGATGCCCATCGGGATGTCTGCTTGATTCCGACCTCCGCGCACGGAACCAATCCCGCGAGCGCGGTCATGGCGGGAATGCGCGTGGTCGCGGTCCGGTGTGATGAAAACGGCAATATCGATGTCGCGGATTTGCGTGCGCGTGCCGAGGAGCACGCAGATCGTCTGGCAGCTCTGATGATCACATACCCCTCCACGCATGGGGTGTTCGAGGAGTCCATCAGCGCGATTTGTGACATCATTCACGAAAACGGCGGTCAGGTGTACCTCGACGGGGCCAACATGAACGCCCAGGTGGGCCTCTGTCGGCCGGGCGACTACGGGGCGGACGTGTGCCACCTGAATCTCCACAAGACCTTCTGCATTCCCCACGGCGGAGGGGGGCCCGGCATGGGCCCGATCGGTGTGGCGGCGCATTTGAAGCCCCATCTTCCGGGGCACCCGGTGATCTCCATGGGGGGAGAGTCTGCGATTGGTCCGGTGGCGGCGGCACCCTGGGGAAGTCCCAGCATTCTTCCGATTTCCTGGATGTACATCGCCATGATGGGGGCGGAAGGGCTCACGCAGGCGACTCGAATCGCCATCCTCAACGCGAACTACATGGCGCATCGCCTGGATCCTCATTACCCCGTGCTCTACCGGGGAACCCATGGGCGCGTGGCCCATGAGTGCATCATCGATCTCCGGCCGTTGAAGGCGCTCGCCGGGGTGGAGGTGGATGATGTCGCGAAGCGGCTGATGGATTATGGATTCCATGCGCCGACGATGAGCTGGCCGGTTCCGGGTACGATGATGATCGAGCCGACGGAGAGCGAGTCGAAAGAGGAGATGGATCGCTTCTGTGATGCGATGATTCATATTCGCGAAGAGGCCCAGGCCATCGCGGATGGGGCCGCGGATCGAACGGACAATGTCCTCAAGAACGCGCCTCATAGCGCGGGGCAGGTTGTGGGAGAGGAGTGGACGCATCCCTACACCCGTTCACAGGCGGCGTTTCCGCTTCCATGGGTACAGGCCGACAAGTTCTGGCCTCCGGTCGGGAGGGTGGACAATTCGTATGGGGATCGGAATCTGGTGTGTACCTGTCCGCCTGTCGAGGCATTCAGCGAGGCGTGAGACTCCAGACATGCAGGGAGAGGAATCATGGTTGATTTTGGATTGAGTGAAGAGCAGTTGATGATTCGAGATGGAGCCCGGCGCTTTGCTCGCGAGGTCATCCATCCCGCCGCACGCCATCACGATGAGTCGGGCGAGTTTCCCGTGGAGATCTGTCGCCAGGCCTGGGAACTCGGCTACATGAACACGCACATCCCCGAGGAATACGGTGGCATGGGATGGGGATGCTTCGAGGGAGCGATCCTCGCGGAAGAATTTGGTCACGGTTGCGCGGGCATCACGACAGCGATGGAGGCGAATCACCTCGCGGAGCAGCCGTTGATCGTGGCGGGAAGCGAAGCCGTGAAGCAGCGTTTCCTCGCGCCCATGATGGATGAGTTCCAGATGGCTTCCTATGCGGTCACGGAGCCCGGCGCGGGATCCGACGTGGCGGGGATCAAGACGACGGCCGTCCAGCATGGGGACGACTGGGTGATCAATGGCGAGAAGATGTGGATCACGAATGCGGCGAAGGCGCATTGGTTCTTTGTCCTCGCCTACACGGACCCCACGCAGAAGCATCGTGGAATGACAGGGTTCGTCGTCCCCTCCGATCTGCCGGGTGTTCAGGTCGGGAAGAAGGAAGTGAACATGGGGCAGCGGGCCTCGGATACTCGAGGTGTGGTCTTTCAGGACGTGAAGGTTCCAGATGCCTGGCGTGTGGGCGAGGTGGGACGGGGATTTCAGGTCGCGATGAAGGCGTTTGACTTCACTCGGCCGACGGTCTCTTCGATCGCCGTGGGTCTGGCGCGTCGTGCCCTGGAGGAGTCGGTGAAGCACGCAAAGGAGCGCGAGGCCTTTGGGCGATCCATCGCGAAGTTTCAGGGGATCTCCTTCATGCTCGCAGACATGGCCAAGTCCATTGATGCCTCGCGACTTCTCGTCTGGCATGCGGCCTGGAAAATCGACAATGGCCTCTCGAATGTGAAAGAGGCGGCGATGGCCAAATGCTTCGCAGCAGACGAGGCGATGCGTATCGCGGTCGATGCGGTTCAGGTGTTTGGAGGGTATGGGTTCAACACCGAGTTTCCCGTGGAGAAGTTGATGCGGGACGCCAAGATCTTTCAGATCTATGAGGGCACGAGTCAGATCCAGCGCCTCATCATCGCTCGTGAAATCCTTCGTTAGAAAGGCGTTTGAACGGTATTTCCGATCCACGGAAATCGGGCTGGTCGAAGAGTCGCTGGCCAGTCTACAGTGCCCTCCATGTCCCCGAATCTGGCGTTTTCAGGGGGGGCGGTGAAACCGATATCCGCTTGATTTCCCATGGGGGGCGGTTTAGAAGCCCTGTATCCGGCGACTCGAGTTTCCAAATCACGCGCCGGTGGAGAGTTCAACATGGCCATGTACCCTCATCCAGTTGCGACCCCCGACGAGTTGATTCATTCCTCGGATGCCCTGGCATCGTTCGATCTGAGCCCTCATGGGATCGTGGGTCCGCAGGTCCAGCGAAATGCAGCGCCCTCGCGGCTGTACCAGGA
>CAVOCR010000122.1:0-6234 GCA_963694245.1 Myxococcota bacterium | reverse complement strand
ACGCGGCTGATCCCAGCCTGAAATACGTACAGGTTCCAACATGTTGATTCCCCCCTGGCTTCGTTTCTACCCCCGAAACCAGGCCTGGTCCAACTTTTCGCCAATCACCATTTCAGGAACTGGAGGGGATCACTCGATGGGAATGGCACAGCGGAATCCCGTGTCCTTGGAGGCCACGTTCGGCTGATACCCGGTACGACTGGACGCCCGGAGGAAGTCTGCGAGGCTGAAGTACCCGCCCCCACGAACCACGCGATGCGTCCCGGTGCCGGCTCCTTCAGGCATCACCCAGGGAACCTTCCAGGCATTCTCGCCCATGCAATCACTGCACCCCGTGAGACACGAAGCGTTCGCGCCGTTGCAAAAATAATCCCCCGCATACCAGTCACCCACCCATTCCCAGACGTTGCCAGAGAGATCCAGCGTCCCATAGGGACCCATGCCATCGAGGGCCGAGCCCACAGGCCATTTATCTCCCGTCCCACATCCGACGAAGGGGCTGTTGAAGATCGCGGAACTGCATGTCGGCTCTGCATTGCCCCAGGGAAAGATGGGGGTCTCCGCCTGACAGTTCGCGCCCACCACATCGCACCCGCCCCGAGCGGCCTTCTCCCACTCGGCCTCATGGGGCAGTCGCTTGCCCACCCAGAGACAATACTCCTGTGCGGTGAACCAGGAGATCTGCACAGCCGGATGGTCCGCACGTCCGGGCTCCGGAATCCAGTCATCGAACGGCTTGTAGATTTCCAGCTCCACATCCGAGGAGTCCACACACGAACCCGCGGCGCAGAGGTTGTTCTGCGCCTGAACAAACGCAGCCAGGGCGCGATTCGACACCTCGGTCACATCCATGTCGAATGCGTTGACCTGCACCTTGTGCTGAGGCACCTCGTCCAGCGCGCAATCCGAATCAAGGACGCTGTTGCATCCCATCCACAACGGACTGGAAGGGATATGAGTGGTCAAGTTCACACACGCATTCAGCGAGAGATCGAGGCATTCGTGAATCCCGCAATCCTCGCTCGGAATGCAGACCGTCTGACACGCACCACCGACGCAGGCCTTCCCAGGATCACAGACACCGCACGTTCCGCCGCACCCATTGCTTCCGCACAAGGCGCCGCCGCATTGGGGAATGCAGCAATCCAGACCCAGGCAAATCCCCGCGCCTCCCGCGCATTCCCCTTCGATGGGCGTGTGTCCACAGCCAAGCAGGGGGTCACAATAATCCATGGTGCACTCGAGCCCATCGTCACACCCATTGGAGGCGATTCCCGTGTATTGGCATCCCGTCAACAGATTGCAGACATCGAGGGTGCAGGCATTGTCATCATCGCAATTCACCGCGGTTCCGAGGCATAGACCTCCCTCACAATGATCCCCGGTGGTGCAGACGCTCCCGTCATCGCAGCTCCCGGGCAATGGAATCCATTCGCATTGCTGGAACCCGACACAGACATCGTCGCTGCAGGAATTGCCGTCGTCGCAGAGGTCAAACCCGATGCATTCCCCTTCCTGGCAGGTGTTCCCGATGGAGCAGTTCCCGCCGTTACAGGGAATGCCATTGGCCATCGGTTGAGCGGTGCAGCCGCCCTGTTCACAGAAATCGATGGTGCAGGCATTGCCATCATCGCAGCCGCTCACCCCTCCCGTGCAGTCGCCGCCGGCGCACATGCCGCCGGTCATGCAATTCTCGGGATCCGAGCAGGGAGACGAATTGGGAGCGAACGTGCAGGTGCCCGTGCTCGGATTGCATCCATCATCCGTACAGGCATTTCCGTCATTGCAGGACACCAATGTGCCTCCGCAGGTCCCGTCGACACAGGTGTCCCCCGTCGTGCAGGCATTTCCATCATTGCAGACTTGATTGATCGCGGTGTGGAAACAGCCCTGAACGCCACATTTATCGTCCGTGCAGGGATTGTCATCATCGCAATTGAAGGGGTCACCCTTGCACTGTCCACCCAGGCATTTGTCGGAAAGCGTGCAGGTGTCGTCGTCATCACACCAGTCCACGTTGGGCTGGAAAACACACCCGCTCTTCGGCGTGCACGTGTCATCGGTACACGGATTTCCGTCATAGCACTCGGTCTGACCCGTCGACACGCACACGACACTCGCGCAGAGATCTCCACTGGTGCAGAGATTGCCATCGTCGCAGGGGCTTCCATCCTCCAGATCAAGGAGCACACAATCTCCCGTGATCACGTCGCATTCAGTCGCCAGAGTGCAGGAGTTGTCATCATCCGCGCAGGGGATCGGGGCGCCCATGCACGCGCCGTTCACACAGGCATCATCCACCGTGCAGCTGTCGCCATCGTTGCAAGTACCCCCATCGGAAAGGGGAATGAAGATGCATCCCACCTCCGAATCGCAGAGATCCATCGTGCAGGGATCCTGGTCTTTGCAATTGACCGACGAAGTGCCTCCGCAGCTCCCATTCGTCTGGCAGACGGTCGCCCCGTCCGGCGTACAGGCATTGCCATCGTCACAGGGAACACCGATCAGAATCTCATGACCACAATGCGGACCGATGCACTCATCGAATGTACAGGGATTCTCATCGTCGCAGCCCTGAGGACAGGCGGGGTCTCCCTCCTCTCCGGAGTCCGAGGCTCCTGTCTCATCAGTGCCCAGTCCTGTTCCCAGCACGCCCTCCTCAGCGCAGCCACCACAACAGATCGCGAGGAGGAGAAAGAAAGGCAGGTGACGAAGAGCGTCGGTCAAAATCCGACGCCATTCCAAGGGCTGGTGTACTTCCATGGCGATCAGGCTAGCATTTGAAGGAGCCTGTCTCAAAGAACCTGTCGAATCCGGAGCACAATCGATGTCACACCGACTCAACGATTCTCAACGCCATTTCGCTGAAGGCGTACTTCGAAAGCGGCGAATCTTCCTTCCCGTAATGGCTCTCGGGATTCTCGTGGGCGCCGCCGTGGTGATCCATGCAGTCTGGCTGGGTCAGACCCACCCGGACAGCCTGACGGGTCTCCGAACGATCCTGGGAATCATGATTCTTCTGAACGCCCGGCAACAACTCCGCCAACACCGATACGCCGGGATCCTTGCGGTCCTCCTGGCGGATCCGGTCCAGAATCAGTCCTCTCCCAGCGACGCCATCGCGTCTTGAAACGCACGTCGCTGGCGGCGTCTCCGCAGCATGCCCCCCCAGCTCCACATCATGAACGCGCCCAGAAGAATCCAGCGCCCGTTCTCGGCCCAGAACGACAAGGGGCTGTCCTCGAGGGAATAGGCTTCCGCAACGCTTTCTTCCACCGCGGAGTTCTGGATCACGGTGCGACCCCGAAACACCACGGGGGAGCAGTCCCAACGATGAATCCAGGTCCAGAGAATGCCCGCGACCTGGCATTGATAACCGGCCGCTGCCCCCTCCAGTCCCTTCTTCCCCGCGTATTTCTCCGGAATCGGGCCCGTCTCGAAGACCTCGCTTCCCAGTTGAATCGGATAGATGAATGCATCGGCCCGCTCAGGCAACAACACGCCGCACGTGACGAAAATCGCCAGAATTCCCAGGGATCTCTTCCGTATCATCGTCTCACCATGCCCTTTCTAGAACGTGCACTGCGAAGGATCGTGTTGTGCCTCAGGCAGCACTCCTCTACAGTGACGACCCGTTTTCCAATGCAAGGAAGTTCTAGCATGAAAGCCCGTCGCTGTATCGTCATTGCGTTTCTTGGGCTCCTGGGAGCGTTCTCCCTGGGCTGTGATGCTGGATCCTCCAGCAGCGACGGAGCCGCAGGGGCTTCAGAGAGCGAGGGTGTCTGCAGCGCTGTCGCAGACTGGTCCGCAGAACACGCGGCAATCGAAGCCCAGGTGGTCGTCGAGGTGAACCTGCGGCGCGCCGAGGGAGCAGATTGCAACACGGAAGGTGTCTTTGAACCGGCAGGCCCCCTCACGATGAACTCCCTGCTCCAATGCGCTGCGAGACTGCATAGCCTGGACATGGTGACCCGGAAGTTCTTCGACCACGTGAACCCGGATGGAGAAGAGCCCTGGGACCGAATCACCGAGACTGGATACTCGTGGGGAACCGCTGGAGAGAACATTGCCGCGGGCCAGCAATCCGCGAAGGAGGTCGTCGAGGGATGGATGGCCAGTGACGGCCACTGCTCCAACATCATGGGGCCGGACTTCACGGAGATCGGCGTCGGGTTTGTGCCGGGAGGGGACTTCGGAACGCTCTGGACGCAGGTGTTTGCGAGCCCGCTCTAGTCCCGACCGAGCAGGTCCCTGGCGCCACCACCGAGATGCGCCAACGCATCCAGAACGCTCACTCCACTCACGAATCCTTCCGCGCCCTGATCCCAGGTCGGATGCTCAAATGACTGATAGCGAAGCGTGACTCCCTGGCGGACGTATTCCTCCGGGTCGTTGTAGTCCGCTGCACTTCCCACCGGGGAACCTCCCACGGGGGGGTGACCTCCCGAAAGATACACCTCTCCCCCCGCCGCTCGGGTGAGGGAGGCCATGAGAGCCGACTTCGCACCGACTCCCTCGAGGTCCGACTGCCACCGAAGCTTCCCGAGATCGATCCCGAGGACGTCCATCACGCTGATCAGCAGCGCACGATTCAGGGAGAGGAGCGTCTCATGAGGAGAGCGCATCGGAGCGAGAGCCGGCTCCACATGCGAATGCCAGTGCGGCGTGCGACCATACGCGTGCTGCAAGCGCGTCCAGATCTTGTCCGGACGAAACTCGGGAGCGATTCGAATCGTGTCGATGGGCCCATCAGGGTGCCCCTCGTGAACCACCGGAATCGTGATCCATGCGGCCTTGTCCCCTTCGCGAATCGCCACCCGGGAAATCCAGCTCCGACGAATGAACTGCACCTGATCCAACAAGACGAACACATCCGCCTGCGCGATCTTGTCGAAGAAACCCAGCCAGGGGAGAAAGTTCGGTTGATGAATGGCGACCACCGGCGACATCAAGAGCCCCCCACACGTCGCATCATCTGCTGTCCATCAGAAGTCTCCAAACCCTCCGAAACGAAGCCGTGCGCTCGATAGAAGCCTTGAGCGCGGGCGTTGTCCCGATGAACGGAGAGCGCGATCCCCGCGAGTCCAAGATCCCGGGCTCGCTCCCCAAGGCGAGCGACCATCCGACGTCCAAGCCCCTCTCCGCGATGAGCTGGATCCACGAAGAATGCGTGGACGTAGAGGGCGCCGTCCCGAATCGAATTGAAAGAGAACGCCACGATCTCCCCCTCCCTCTCCAGCGCGAGTGTCTGCGTCCACTTGCCCGGGACGTCTCGAAGGATCTGCTCCGCATCCCAGGGGACCTCTTCAAACCGTGAGAACAGGCTCTGAAATTCCGCAAGACGCGCCTCCACAAGAGCGCGTGTGAGCCACAGGAACACCGCGGCCTCGGGCCCCACGCCCCGAACACGCCGACGTTGGGCCTGGGGGCCGGGATGCGTCCCCCAGATACGCGGCACCTCCTCGGAGAAATACATGTGCGCCTCCCGAGACGCTTCCGGCATCAGAATACGCTCGATGTACTCCGATCCCCCTTGAATCTCCGCATCCAGCCAGAGCGCTGGATGGGTGAGAAGAAGCAGCCGCTCAGGGGGGTCCGGCAAAAAACAGCGCAGAAGAGTCTCATCGCGCCAGGCGCGACAGCTGTCGCTCACATAGAGGAGGCCCTCCGCCCACCGGGGATCATGCGGATGGCTGAAACCCGGGAGAGAACGAAAGGGGTCGCCCAGACCCCGATGAGGTTCATGCAGGGCGATGTCGACGACCGGTGCATCCAGAATGTCTGCGAGCGTGGCGACCTCGTGGTGAAGCCGTTCTTCGAGGTCATGCTCCGGATATTCCCGCAGATCGTAGTGCAAGCCCACGGAGTGCCCCGCCGCGCGGATCGCCCTCACGTGGTCCCGACCGGAGGGACTCGTTACATCATAGGGCCCCTTCAACAGGACATAATACGTCGAGTGCGCACCGAGAGACGCCTCCAGCTTCGCCATCGGAAGGGCAGCCTCCAGTGAAAAATCGAGATCATGCCGTAGAAAAGCGACGCGCAGGGAGGACTCGTCCCTCATCTCGGCGACAGGTCTCAACGCATATCCGACCTGTTGAAGACGCTCGAGAAGCCGTCCGTACTCCCGGAGATCGAATCCGGGAAGAGTTTCCATCACGGGAGATCTCCGCTACTGACAGCTGGGGTGAGGCGTACCGGTACAGAGGCCAGACAGACAACTCGTCTCGATCG
>CAVOCR010000121.1:0-6236 GCA_963694245.1 Myxococcota bacterium | reverse complement strand
CGTTCCATCCACTCCGCCCGCATCAGAGTAGGTCGCTTCGAGGGTGAGCGTCGCGAAGGGGGTGAAGTCCTTGTCGAGGCGACTCGTGAGTGTGCCCGAGATGGAGTCGAGGGCGTTGTCCGTGACCACCGCCTCCACGGATCCGCTCGTCAGCCAGAATTGATATCCTGTCGTGGTCGCCGCGAGCTGCTTTTCACGCGTGACCTCCGCAGATCCCGTGACCGTGATGGTGGGCGTCTCCGAGTTGATCCACGTGCCTTCGAGCTGTCCCCTCAGGAATTCGCCTTCGATGTCGTGGACGGTGACTTCCAGGGCTCCAGTGGCCTCCGTGAGCTGGTTTTGCGTGACGGTGGCGGTGGCCGTGGTGCCTTCGGGTTCGAGGAAGAAGCTGTATCCAAACGATCCGACGTTCTCGGCGACGGTGACCTGCCGCAGCAGCGTCATGGTCCCGGTGCCGTCGAACATTCGGCTGGGGTGGTTGTAGACGCCTTCCAGGTCCACGCCGACGAGGGGCTCGTTGTCGTCGATGCGAAGCGATACGGTCGCGTTCAACTCCTGGAGTTCGTTGTTCTCGACCCGGATCCCTGCGCCCGTGCCTTCGCAGAGCTTGAGGCTGTACTCCCCGAACACGGCGCCCGTGTCGAGTTCCCGCGTGACCGTGATCTCTCCGGTTCCGCTGAAGTTCGTGTCCGTGTGGGTGTAGAGCGCGTCGCTGATGGTGGCGGTTGCGAAGGCCCCGTCGGCGTCTTCCACGCGGACCGAGGCCTGACCCGTGAGCTGATCCAGGGCGGAGTCCACGAGGGTGCAGCCCACGCTGGAACCCGGTTCGAGGTAGAAACCGTACTCGGAACCGTCGGGGCTCAGGCCGATGTCCTGGAGCACCTCGACGGTTCCGTCGCCGTTGATCAGGGCGTCGGCTCCCTCGGCAGCTTCGTAGGATGCGTTGAACTCCCCCTGCAGGGTCGGGACGCCCGCGGGGTCGTCCAGTCGCAGGAGGATGGTCCCTCCGATGGATTCGATGGCGTCATTGGTGAAGACGAGAGAGCCTGCGCTTGATGTGGCGAGGTAGACCGAATAGCCACCGGGCGATGCGACGAGGACGTCGGAGAGGACCTCCACGTTCCCGCTGCCGCTGATGGGTTGTCCCTCCGCCCAGTCCGCCGTGACCTCCATCCCGATCGCGTCGACTCCCTGCTCCTGGGCCGTCAGCATGAACGTGCCGTTGGCGGCGATGAGAGCGCTTTGATCCAGGGTCGCGTTGAGGGTGGTGCCTGGCTGCACCCAGATGTTGAATCGCTCCCCTTCGGACCAGTCCAGGGGGGCAATGACGTCGATCTGGGCCTGACCTCCGAACCCTTCAATCGCACCCAGCGTGTATTCGCCGTTGAAGGATCCCGTCGCGACCGTCGCGTCGTTGTGCGTCAAGAAGCCCTCGACGCTGACCTGCGCACGCTCCAACGAACTCTCGGTCATCTTCGTATGGATGCCGGAACCCGCGGATACGAAAGCAATCCACGACTCCATTCTCCCGTCCGCTGCCTGCTCCTGGCTTCCCAGCATGAAGTCCCGGGTCAGGGCCAGTTCACCGGTGCCCGTGAACTTCTTCTCCGGGATCCGCCATTGCCCGTTCAGCGTGCCCGCGGCGAGCTCCGCGCCCAGGTGGTTCACGAGGAAATTGAGGTCTGCGGTGGCCTCCGTAAGTTCATTCTCGGCGATGGTCGTCGTGACACCCGAGCCGGTCTGGACCACGAACTGGAATCCCTGGACCCGCTCTCCGCCCTCTTCCTCGGTGGGGTGTTCAAAGTCCCGAGCCGTCGTCAGCGCCAGGTTTCCGGAGAAGTTCCAGTCCTCCACGCTGAGCGTGGCCTCGGAAAGGGTGCCTTCGAGGAGGGGCGCGTCATCCGAGACGAGAAAGCTTCCCGTGGCGCCCAGGCTTTGAAGCGTGTTGTCGGCGACGGAGACGCTCGCGGTGCTCTCGGCCAGAAGCGCGAAGGTGTATGCGCCGTCTGCGGAGGTCTTCTCCAGATTGTCGAGGAGTGTGAAATCGGCGTCGAAGGAGAACATCCCCGTCTCGGCCACGTAGGTCGCTCCCTCGCAATGCCCCTCCAGCAGGGGGACACCCTCCCGGTGGTACATGGCGTGGAGATTCGCAGTGACCGACTCCAGCTGATTCTCTGCGAACGTGGCGGTCACCGAGGTGTCGGTGAGGAGGACCACCTGATCGGCGTTGATGGGAATGGAGACCTCTTCCGTGAGGGTCGCCTCCACGCTCCCTGCCAGGGCCTCGGTCTCCCCGACGTAGCTGGCCTGGATGCTGCCTTCAACCGCGACCGGGATCTGACCCGCGAACGCCGCAGTGAATGGAATCTGACCCTCGAAGCTCTCCAGCTTGTTCGCCGCGGCCGAGACCGTGATCGAGCCTCCTTGCGTGAGAACTGCCTCTCCCCAGGCCCCCGTGATCGGCCAGTCTTCGACGACGGCAGCGGACCCTGTCCCGCTGAACTCGGCGGCGGGGGCGTTGTAGGTTCCCTCGAAGGTCCCGCCAATGCGCCCGGTGCCGTCTCCCGAAGGGTTCAGGAGGTGGAAATTCCCTCCGCTGACCGTGATGGTGTCCAGCGCGTTCGTGACGATCGTGGCCTGGACTTCGACGCCCTGTTCAATGAAGAGAGGGCCGGCGTCGCGCGCGGGGAAACCATAATCCGTCGTGAGGGTGAACGCCCCCTCGGCGTTGAGGGCTCCCCCTTCAAAGCTCGCTTCAAGTGCGCCTGTTCCCAGCTCCCCAAAGGAGTCGAGAACCTGGTAGTCGAGGCCCCCCGTGATCTGGGTGAGTTCCGTGTTCTCGAGGGTGGCTTCAGCGGTCGCACCCTCATTGACGAGGGCATGCGTTGCGCCGGGGTCTCCGAATGTCAGGGCGCGGATGGTGGTGATGGTTCCGCCGCCATTGAGCGTCTGCGCGGGGACGTTGTAGGTTCCGTTCGCCTCGATGACGAAGGTCTCCTGTCCTTCGTATTTGGCGTCCACGGTGGCCTGCGCCGTGACCTCGGTGGGACTGTTGTTTTCCACCGTGGCCGTTCCCGAGAAGTCCCGCACGGTGATGTGCTCTCCCACGGGAAGGGGTTCCGTGAGCGTGACGTCCCCGGTCCCTGAGAAGGCGTGCTGGCCCACGTCGTAGGTGCCGGTGACGGAACCCGCGAGCTGCATCCAGCTGTAATCGGCCTGTGCCGTCACCTCCGTGATTGTGCTGTTGGCGACTTCGACGCCGAGCACACCGTTGGTGACCAGGAGATCCCCGAGCGCGAGATCCGCGTTCTGGTTCACGGTGCCGGAGGCCCCCCAGGTGTTGGAACCTGTCTCGTAGGTCACCTGTACGCTGGCATCTGCCCAGTCCCGAACGGAGACGTCCACGCCTCCGAGGATCGAGATGACGCCTTCGGAAGAATACGAGCCCCCGATGGACCCGCCGGTGATTTGAACCCCGTCCACCACTGTGAGGGGAGCGGCGAGCGTCACATCGAGTTGACCCGTCAGGAGTCCTTCCCCATAGGACGCATTCAGGGTGAAGTCGCCGAGTCCGTCCATGGAACCGGAGAGGCTCCCCTGGGCGGTCAGGGTACCTTCGGTGTCGACTGCGACGTCGACCGAGCCACCGGAGAGGGTGAACCCACTCTGAATCCCCACCTGGTCGAAGGAGAGGGATCCGCTTCCGCTGATCCCTTCCGACCCGAGGTTGAGACTGATCGTGCCGTTGAACAGGCTCCCCACGACGAAGGCGGCGTCGGGAACCGAAGCGGCCACGTTCCCGCTCTCATTGATGCTGAGTTCCACTCCGGACATCGAGACAAACTGACCCAACGACAGGTTGGTGGTCATCTTGCCTTCTTCGAGGCTCCAGCTGTCGTCGAAGGTCAGCTTCACCTGTTGGATTTCGACGCCTGTGACCGGGGAGGGCGGGCTGGTGATGGTGACTTCGGGCGAGGTCTGTCCCGAGGGCAGCTTCAATTCGCATTCAGTCCCCGCGAGCCGGACGGACACCTTGTCCGGACAAACGCCTCCGCCGCTTCCCTCGCCTGCCGCCGCAGCGTCTGTATCCGCAGCCTTCGCGCCGCTGGGTAGACGCTGCATGGGCGCACTCGTCGCGCCGCCGGATGCGAAACTGCGTCCAATGCTTGCGGCCTCCGCTTCCGCTCCTGATTTGGAGGGGGTGACAGCCCCTCCCGAGCGACCGGGTGTGCCCTGTGCGACATGGGCCATTTCGTGGGCCAGCAATTCCTTCCCGCTGGAGGCGGTCGGATCGTAGGCCTGGGGGTTGAGGAAGACGGTGCCGTCATCCATCAGCCCGCTGGCGCCCGCGGCTTCCGTTCGTGTCTCCGCTTCGCCGTCGGCGCGGACGTCCACGGAATCCCCGGCAATTCCCATCGAGGGACCCAGCTGATCGAGAAGAGAGACGGTCTCCGCCGCACGCGCCGGATCCGCGTCCGCCACGGCGCCTCCGTCCTCGGTGGTGGCTGCGGGTCCCGCTTTGGCGTCGATTTGCGTATGCAGGGCATCGACGCCGGCGTTGCCGAGGACACCCTGGAGTGCTCCCATTGCTTCGCTGTAGAGGCTCGGGTCGTCCATGCGGAGATCCGCGAGACGATCCACGAAAGCTGCGCCCTGGGCTTCGATCTGCGCGACGATCGCCGCATCCATCTCCTCTTCATCCGCGGTCGCCGCGCCCGGTTTCACCGGGAGCGTCGGGTTCACGAGTTCAAGGAGATGTTGGCGATCCATCATGTGCTTCAGGCCTGCCTATGCGCGCTTGCGATGTTCTTCTTCCAAAAGCGCCTGGGAGAGTTTCGAGGAGATGTGGTCGCTCAGGAGGTTGCCGAGCTCCGAGCACTCCGCTCGCGCCGCATCGACGAGATGTTTCAAGCCAATCTTCGTGTCTTCGCGCCGGGCGTAGAATGCGGATCGAAGCACCGCCTTCTTGATATGGCCTCCGGCGAGTTCGAACTGCTCCCCGATGAGTTCAAAGGGGATGTTCTCCCGAAGTGGTGCGGCGTCGGGAATGAATGATTTCCACAGCATCGTGCGGGTCTCCGCATTGGGCATGGGGAAATAGATGCGGTAGCGAATCCGTCGCTTGAACGCATCATCCAGATACTGGTCCACATTGGTGGTCAGAACGGTCACGCCTTCAAAGCTCTCCATCCGCTGGAGGAGATAGGCGACCTCGAGATTCGCGTAGCGATCCACCGAGCTTTTGACGTCGGTTCGCTTGGTGAACATGGACTCCGCTTCGTCGAAGAGGAGCATGACCCGTCCTTTTTCGGCTTCGTCGAAGACACGAGCGAGGTTCTTCTCGGTCTCTCCGACGAATTTGCTGACGATTCGGGAGAGGTCGACGCGGAAGAGGTCCAGACCCAGTTCTCTTGCGATGATGGTCGCGGCCATGGTCTTTCCCGTCCCCGGGGGACCATAGAACAAAACGCTGAGCCCTCGTCCGTAGGGGAACTTCTCACCAAATCCCCACTCGTCGTACACCGCCTCCTGTTCCCGGCTCACGAGCAGGATTTCTTCGAAACTCTGGCGTTCATGAGGCGCAAGGATCAGGTCTTCGGGCCGGAAGGCGGAGGGCGGCATCACATCCGCAAGATCACTGAGCTTGTGCGCAAAGTGTGCTCGGCACGCGGCGTCGACATCGGCGACCTCGATGCGCTTGCGGCGGGCCACCTGTGCACGACGGCGCGCCTCCGAGGCGGCTTGTCGAATCTGCTCTGCCGACATCTGGAATCGCCGTGAGATGGCGTAGAGGGTGTCCCGATCGGGGCTTGCCTCATCGTGCTGGAACGCATCCTCCCAGCAGGCGAGTCGATGATCTGCGTCGGGAAGCGGAACGGGGAGGGTGGGCCACCCGGCAGTCATTTTCACCGCCCATGTGGGCAGCTTGTCCACGCCGAGAAGCGCGGCTTCGGTCGCGAGGAGGTGTTGGAGAACGAGGACGCTCGAACCATGGGCCTGTTCGGGGAGTTGATGGCCTTGAAGGTAGAGCAGATCTCCGGCGATTCGGGCCTCCCGACTCAAGGCGGAGAGACGATGCCGAAGAACCTCTACGGGCTCATGGAGCAACGCCGTGAGGTCGGCGACGAGAAGGCCCTTTCCCGCGGCGTGGGCGAGGGCTTGCGCCGCAAGCTGTTTCCCCGCCCCCTGCGGGCCCTCGAGGAGGGCGCGAGGTCGGGGGTCGAGGGCGAGGTCCA
>CAVOCR010000120.1:0-6263 GCA_963694245.1 Myxococcota bacterium | reverse complement strand
TATGAAGCGTTCATCTCCGCGTGGTCCGATCGGCCTCTGGATGGTCAACTCTGGAGGGATTGCACTCGCCTGGCCCTGGAACTCTCGGACCCCGACCCGCTCCATCAGGCCGTTTCAGGCTGTCTCGAATCACTCGAGGATCCCACGGCGCGCATTGGCGTTTCGCTCGATGCAGCGCGGCATTTCGCGCTGGACTGGGAGCGGCTCGATCTCGCCGAGGGCCTGTACACGAGAACCCTCACCGACAACCCCGAGCATCCCGATGCATTGCAGGGATTGGAGGATGTCCATCGCCAGCAGGGGCAGTGGGAGCAACTGGCCTCGGTCCTCGGCATCCAGGTCGACCGGGGAATCGGGGTTCGCCGCGAACACATTCTTGAACGGACGCGTCTTCTGTCGGAGGAGATGGGTGACCACGTGGCCGCAACCACGTGTGTGAACCTGCTTCTGGCGGAGGCACCGGGAGACCCGGATGGTCTCGCAGCCCTCGACGCCGTGTTGACGCGTGAGGGTTCCTGGGATGCCCTCACAGAAGTGATCGCACGGCGGTCGCGACTCCATGAACCTGAAAGCCGAGAGGCTGCCAGGCTGGACGTTCGAGGCCTTCAGATCGTCCACGGAAGGCTGAAGGACCCCGAGCGCGCCCAGCGGATCGCTGAGAGTCTACTCGGAAACGCGTACGCTGAGGACGATGCGATCGTGGTGTTGCGGGCTCTCTTTGACGACGGGCATTCCCGGGCCGAGGTTCTGCCGAACCTCATCGCCGGCTACGAAGCCCGCGCACGCTGGCATGACCTTGCGCATTGCCTCGAGACCCGGATCGCGGATGAGCCGGACGACGAGTGCATGCTGCTTTCCCAGCTGGTGCATGTGCTCCGGCACAAGCTCGGAGAGGACGCCCGTGCGTTCGTGCCCTTGTGTCGACTCGCCAGCCTTTCTCCGGATCACGCACTGCTCGACGCCCTCGAGGATCTCGCGGATCGACTGGACCTCTGGGAGGAATTGTCCGGGCACCTGGAGGCATGGGCGGAGGCCGCAGATCCGACCTGGGCGATCGCGCTCGATCTCCGCGCGGCTGCGATTCAACGGGGCAGGGCGTCTCTTGCGGATCGGGCCGTCGAGAGCTACCGCCGTGTACTTGCCCGCGACCCCAGTCATCGGGCTGCCGGTGATGGGCTTCTCGCAACACTGGAAATGCAGGGGGCATGGGAGGAGCACCTGAACGCCTTGCTGCAGCTGGCTCAGCTGCCCGACAGACAGGCAGAGCGGCGCGACCTCCATCTGCGTGCGGCAATGAGTGCAGAAGAGCGCCTTCACAGCCCCCTCCGCGCCGTCGAAATTCTTTCCGCTGGCATGGACCGTCACGACGCCGATGACGTGTGGTGGGAACAAATCGAGTCTCTTCTGCAAGGAGCGGGAGACGACGCGTTGTTGCGGCAGCATTACGGAGACTGGGCCTCCATTGCCCAGGATCCCAACGCCATTCACGTACGCCACGCACGCCATCGGGGGGACGCGGGAGAATGGGGTGCAGTCCATGCCCTGTTGCAGCAATGCCTGACCGAGTCGCCAGAGCACTCCGGGCTTGTCCGACTTCTTGAAGAACAGCTCGATGCGGTTCCACTCGAGGCCGAGATCGCGGCAGGAGTGAGCGCTCGCAGTGCGCTCGGGTCATTGCTCGCAAGCGTCTACACCGAGGAGACTCCGTGGGAGCGCTGGATGCATGTCACGGACGCTCGGATCTCGTGTGCGCACGAACCGACGGAGCGCAGGGCACTTCTGGTATTCGCCGGATCCCTGCTTCGGGACCGGGCGCGCAATCCTCACGCTGCGTTCGCACGCTTTGCCGAGGCGCTTCGGATGGCCCCGGCGGACATGACGGTCCTCGATCTCGTGACCGCATGTGCAGAGGACGGCGAGATCCTGCCGGAACTTCTCAGTCTGCTGGAATCCCTCGGGAGGCAGGGGGGAGAGGAAGCCGCGGGGCATGCGCTCCGAGCCGCATCCATCGCGGAGCACCGGCTGTTTGACGATGGCCGTGCGAGAGAACTCCATCGCCTCGTGCTGGAACTCGATCCGGGGCACTCAGTGGCACTGGATGCGCTGGAGCGGCACTCCCGCGCGCTGAGTGATTCAGACGGGCTGCTGGAGGTCCTTGCGCTTCGTATCGCGTCGACAGGCTCATTGGAGGATCAGGCGTCCTGGTATCGTGAGATGGGATCGCTGCATCTCCAGGCGGACCGCCACTCCGCCGGCATTGGCGCCATTCGGGCCTGTCTCCGGCTCTGTCCGGACGATCCCGAGGGCCAGGATGATCTGATCGCTGCCTTGCGAGTCGTGGGCGATCACCCCGGTCTCGTGGGGTCCCTGGTTCGGAGAGCGTCGAACGAGGAGGACCCGGTTCACCAGGCTGGATATCTCGAGGACGCCGCCCAGGTCCTTGAGCAGGAACTGGACGACATCCCTGGCGCAATCGACCTGCTGTATCAAATTCACGACAGCGCTGCTCGAAGCGACTCGTCCCACCGGGCATTGGCCCGCCTCCTCCCCCGTGTCGACGATTGGGATGGTCTCGCCCAGCTCTTGTCTTTACGACTGACGGAAGCCCCTGAAGGGCTGGAAGCCGCGGCACTTCACCGGGAACTCGGCGATCTCCACCGCGCACAACTGGGAGCCACGGACCAGGCTTTGGACCACTACCGGCTCGCCCTGCACGCACTTCCGGGCGATCCTGCGACGATCTCCTCTCTCGAAGAACTCCTCGCCAAAGGGGACCATGCGCTGGCCGCATCCTATGTGCTCGAGGCAGAGCATGAGGCTTCAGGAGATCACGCGCGCCTCTCGGCGTTGCATGTCCTGCAACTTCCCCTTCTCGAAGACCCACTGGAGAGTCTCGAATTGTTGAATCGTGCCATTCGACTCTTGTGCGACACCCAGGGGGACGCGGATGGAGCGGTCCGGATCCTCCTCGATTCCCTCGCGGGCAATCTCAGTTTTGCGGACGTCCAGCCATTGCTCGCGGAGATCCTTGCGGACCATGCCGTGCACGAAACCGCGACGACGGGTCTGATTACGCGATTGGCTGGTCAACGTGTGGCGGGGGACGAGCGGGCGATCCGAAGATGGATCGCAGAACACGCGGAGGGCGCTCTGGGTGACGGCGACGAAGCGGCTCATCAATGGCGAAGGCTCGTGGACCTCGATCCCTCGAACGCGCAGGACCGCGCCCAGTTGGAGCGCGTCCTCCGTGAGCAGAAGCGCTGGGGTGACCTTGTGGTGGCTCTGGAAGAGCATCTCGATTACGCCACACGTGAGACACGGGGCGATCGTCTCCTTGAACTGGCGGCCATCTGCTCCGGTGAATTGAGCGAACCTCATCGGGCGTTGACCCACCTTCGGGATCTCCTATGGGAGGACCAGTCCAACGACAGGGCGCAGGAGGCGATGGCGGATCTTGCTTCCAGCGGTCCTGATACCTGCGAGGAGGTCTTCGAAATTCTCGCGCCAATCCATCGCAACGGGGGCCGCTACGACGCGTTGGTGGAGCTCCTTGAGGTGCAGCAGAACTGGTTGGAAGAGCCCGCGGAAGTGGCCCGCTGCCTGATTCAAAGAATGGAGATACTGGGGACGCGCTTGAAGGATGAGAGTGGAGCGTTCAACGCGGGCATCCTTGCCTTGCGTACAGCGGGCGAACTGGGGCTCCCCCACGTCGAGTATCTCGAGGCCCTCGCGGGCTCCGAGGCAGAAATGGCGCTGTTGGGAGAGGCTCTTCGAGATGCGGCGGAAGGGCCCGTATCTCCTCGGGTGCGGACCGAACTGCATCTGCATGGGGCCCGTCACGCAGGCGAATTCCTGAAGAGACCGGACGTCGAGGAGCGGCACCTGCTGGCGGTGCTCAATGAGCAGCCCCAGCATCGCGGCGCGCTTCAACGGCTGGAGCGCCTCTACCGGGGCGGATCCCGGCACGCCGAGCTCGTTGCACTTGCAGAGCGGCAGGTTCTATTGCCGATGGAATCAGGAGAGCGTGCGCGTCTTCTCCTGCTGATCGGCGACTCCTCGCTTCAGCTCGGGGATACGACGCGAGCCGCACAAGCCATGGAGAGCATCCTCACGAGAGAAGCGGGGCATCCGCAAGCGTTGAGCACGCTTCGAAAGATTCATCTCCAGAGCGACAACCCGCGTGCCGCCATGCCGCTCTTCCGACGCGAGGCGGATCAACCGGGGCTCGACAACAAGAGGCGGATCGAGTTGTTGCTGACCCTTGCGCGCCTGGAGGAGAGCGATTCCGAAACACAGGACGCTGCGGTCACGACCTATGAGGACATCCTCTCCCACGACCCCCTTCATGAGGAGGCCCTCGGAGGGCTCGAGGCCTTGCATGTGGCGTCTGGACGATGGGATGCGCTGGCCTGGGTGCTGCGCCAACGACTGCAGTCCGTGTCCAGTGCGACGGATCTCCTGACCATCCACCGGACCCTCGGCCGCATCCACATGGAACACATGGACGAGCCTCTGATGGCGCTCAATGCATTCGGGGAGGCGCTCGCGCTGGATCCCCATGACGCGGAATCCCAGGCCGGCTCCCTCGACATTCTGGAGGGACAGGGTCTGTGGCAGGATCAGGCGCACATGCTGGAGCGACTCGTCGCGGCAGGGGGCGCGGGCGACCGGGTGGACAGTCACGGTCTCCGGCTGGCGCGCCTTCGCCGAGACCATCTGGAGGATCCCATGGGCGCAGTCGACGCTGCTGCCCGCGTTCTCGAGGCCAATCCCCACTCCATGGAGGCCCTCCAAATCATCGCGAGCAGCCCGGCCGCGGCCCAGGACGGAGGCGCCATTCTGGCGGCCGTCGAAGGCGCGCTGGAGGTGGGGCCGGCCGAAGAGGATGCCCTGACGCTCCTTCGGCTCAAGGCAAGCCTGTTGATGGAAGGCCCGGGGGATGCTCCTGGCGCGTTGGAGGCCCTGTTGCGGGCAGCGCGCATTGCTCCGGGGAATCCTGATGTCGATGCACAACTGGGCGACATCTACCGGGCCCGCGGGCGGTGGGATGCGCTCGTGGAAGTGTTGGACCGACAGTTCCAGGCGCTGGATGATTCACGGGAGGCGAGCGAAATCGCGGTTCAGTTGGCGAAGGTGTATCGCGATTCCCTTCAAGACGCGCCGCGAGCCATCGTGTGGTTTGAGCGTGCGCTCTCCCTGTCCCCGGACGACGCCTCGCTGACGGAAGACCTCGTCGACGCGCATCCCGCAGACGCCGACAACGCCCGGGTGATTGCCTTGTTGGATTGGCTTCTCGCGGATGCGGAGACCCGGGGCGACCGAGCCCGCATCGCCCGCCACGCGCATCGTCTGGGACGAATCAAGGTCGCTCACGGGGATGCTTCCGGGGGCCTTGCCCTTCAAGAAAGAGCGCAGCGCGCGTCCCCCGGCGACCTGCATGTACTGCTCTCCCTTTCACAGGGATTGCTGCACGCAGGCAGGGATGAAGAGGCACTTGTTCCCCTTCAAGCGCTTCAACTACGCCAGGCAGCCCTCAGTGAAAGTGAACGCGTCGATGTCCTGGGCGGACTCGCGGCCCTCGCGGATGCATCGGGCGATCGCGCCAAAGCATTGCTTCTGGCGCGAAGGGGGCTTGCAATGGATCCGGAGAGACAGGATCTGCTCCGCCTCGTGGAAGATGTCGAGGCGGATCGTCCCGGCGCTTCCTGAGTCAACCCGCCAGAATCGTCGTCCGTCGGAAACGCCAGAGGCATGCCGCAGCGACAGCCCATGACCAGGGCGACGCCGGATGCGTTCCGCCGGTTTGACAGCCGGACCGAGGAGGCGTCTCGGAATCGGCGCCAGGGGGCTCCTCGGGGACAGGGCAGGGCGACTTCAGGGTGCACACCGCGGCTCCCGCAGAGCTGCAGGACACCACGCCCGTGTCGCCTTCGCAGGAAGGGTCGGGGTCACACGGGGAACCCAGCAAAGAGAACCCTTCGTCGGTCTCACCATCGCAATCATTGTCAGTCTGGTCACCGCAGAGTTCATCGGTCTGATAGGGCCAGGTGTGATCGAGGCAGGCCAGGGCCGTCGTTCCGACGCACGACCAGGTCCCCACTGCGAGGCAGGGAATGCTTCCTTCAGAGCACGCGCCCCCGAGATCTGGAAATCCCTCGTCGACCCCGCCATCGCAGTCATTGTCGATCTGGTCCCCGCAAATCTCCTCCGAGGCCGCGAGCGCGACGGCATCGCATTTCCACCCGTCAAGTCCAAGGCATTCG
>CAVOCR010000119.1:0-6308 GCA_963694245.1 Myxococcota bacterium | reverse complement strand
CCGTGCCAGTTCCCCTCCAACCAGGGTGTGACCCCGGTTCAGGGTACCTGCTGCTCGACGAATGGTCTCGGTGGTCCGGATGCGAACCAGGATGATCGTTGCGACTCGCACCCCGAGACGTGGACGACGCAGACCTGGGCCTCATTGACCTATCAGATCAATGATGAGCACTATTTTGTATATAGTTTCACTACGGAAGGATCACTCGCAGCCGCTCAGTTCACGGCCAATGCGCATGGTGACCTTGATTGCGACAAACAGCAGTCAACGTTCCAGCGTATCGGTTGGGGTGATCCCCAGGCGAACTACGCGGAATGCGCAATGTACGGCTCGCCGGCGTTCTTCGTCGACCACGAGACCGAATAAGCGCTCGCGCGACACACTCGTGTAAGGAAGGCGTCCTCTTCGGAGGGCGCCTTTTTTTTTGCGGTGAGGCCCGTATCTTGCGGGGTTCCCCTGCCTGTGTAGAATCCACGCAGTCCCTTTTATCCCTTTCTCTGTGTGAGTGGGCTTTGGAATTCTCCCGATCGCACAATCGGATCCGCGCCACGCTTGCGTTGACGCTCGCGCTCATTCTGGCGGCTCTGGGAACTCAGTATTACAAGCAGGAGATGCGTTTCGCGGCAATGGATCGGGCAAGTCTTGACCTTGCGGAGACGTTTTATGTCCCCCCCGTCAGCGTTCTCAAGACCTTGAGCCTGGGCCACCAGGGGTTTGTTGCGGATCTGCTCTACATCAAGGCGTTCCATTATTTCGTGAATCACCTCTTTGGAGATCGTCGTTATCAATGGCTCGATACCTATGTGGAGCGCATCGTGGCTTTGGATCCTCGTGTTCCAACGCTTTATCGATGGGCGTCTCAGAGCGCAAAGATGGGGCAGATGATCACCCAGGAAGCCCTCGAGAAGAGCAATGAATATGCGGAAATGGGGCTCGAACATTTTCCGGACAACTGGACGCTCTATCTCGACATTGGGTTCAACTATTTCTATGAGCTGGCGCCCAAGGCTGAAAGTCTCGTTGATGAGAAGCGCTACATGGATCTGGCGCGCGATTATTTTGCGATCGCCTCGGCGTTGCCTGGAAGTAGTCTGGACCCCAATTTCGTGACCGAATTGTTCATGGAGAACAACGATACGAAGATGGCTTTGTTCCACGCTTATTCGCGTTACATGGATGCTTCAGATGCGGAGCGGGAAGAGCTGCGCAATCGGATTCGCTTGATGGAGAATGCCGACATTGCCCGCACCCTGGAGCAACAGGATGCTCTCTGGAAGGAAAATCTCCCTTTTGTCACGCGTCCGTTTTTTGAGTTGATTGGTTCTCCTGGAATGCGGCGGGTACCCGTGAGCTGGGGAGATTTGGATGGACTCGAGGTATCTGCAAACGAATTCTCCCTGAAGGAGCAATGATGAGTCGACGGATCATGATCACGGGTGGCGCGGGATTCATTGGGTCCACACTCTCTTCACGCCTTGTCGCGGATGGAGACGAAGTGGTGATTGTCGACACCCTTCATCGGGACGCGATGGCGAGGACGGCGCTTGCAGAGAGTGATCTTGTCACCTTTCATCGTTCGGATGTGCGGGATGGCGCGGCTGTCGAAGAGGCGATGAAGGACTGCACCCATGTGATTCACATGGCTTCGATCGCGGGCGTTGATACCGTCATGAGGATGCCCGTCGAAACCATGAAGGTCAGCCTGATTGGCACCTACAATGTGTTGGAAGCGGCTCGAAAGCATGGGCGCATTCAACGTTTGATTGATTTTTCGACCAGTGAGGTCTTTGGACGTTTTGCCTTTCGTGTCAGTGAAGGGGATGTGACTGAACTGGGAGCGGTGGGTGAGGCCCGATGGACCTATGCGGTCAGCAAGCTGGCGACGGAGCACCTGGCCCATTGCTACCAGAAGCAATATGGGCTTCCCACCGTGTCCATTCGCCCTTTCAACATCTATGGACCGAATCAGGTGGGTGAGGGTGCGGTACACCAATTCATTGTTCGCGCTCTTCGCGGAGATACGTTGATGATCCACAATGATGGATCTCAGATTCGCTCCTGGTGCTATATCGATGACATTGTGGACGGCACTCTTCGGGCGCTGGAAAATCCCGAAGCGGAAGGGCAGTCCTTCAACATTGGAAATCCGAGAAGCACGGTCACGATTCATCAACTCGCCCGTGAGATCATTCGACTCTCCGGGTCTGAGTCCTCCATTGATTTCATGAAGTGGGATTTTCCCGATGTGGAGCTTCGAATTCCCAGTATCGAGAAGGCTCGGGAGCTTCTCGGATACGAGCCAGAAGTTGATTTGGAGGAGGGTCTTCTACGGACCATCGCCTGGTATCGGGACAAGGGGGTCGAATGAGCATTCCGCTGTGTCGTCCCGCGGTCGGTGATGAGGAGCGCACGGCTCTGGCGGAAGTTCTCTCCAGCGGTCAGCTGGTCCAGGGGCCCAGGGTTCAAGCGTTTGAGGAAGCACTCTCCGAGCAGCTCGGAGGACGGGGCGTGGTCGCGGTCGGAAATGGGACTTCAGCACTCCATCTGGCGTTGCTTGCCCTGGGCATTGGCCCAGGGGATGAGGTGATTCTTGGTGATTTGAGTTGGCCTTCGCCCGCGAACATGGTCGCGCAGGTCGGAGCTCAGCCGATGTTTGTCGACGTGTGTCCTGAAAGTGGGAATTTGAATCCGGAGAACATCGCAAGCGTGCTCTCTCCGCGAACCCGTGCGGTGATTCTGGTCCATTCTTTTGGAATTCCAGCGGATCTGAAGGGCATCCGAAGAGCGCTTGAAGAGCGGCCTGATGTCGCAGTGGTGGAGGATGCAGCCTGCGCGCTGGGTGCGTGGACATCCGAGGGTCGCGTGGGGGCTCTTGCCGATCTGGCATGCTTCAGCTTCCATCCGCGAAAGATCATCACGACAGGGGAAGGTGGCGCGGTGGTCGCGAAACACCCCGAGATGGAGGCCCGCCTTCGGCGTCTTTGCAATCATGGAATGGACCTTGAGAAGCAGGGTGAAGAGCGCTTTGCGGAGACGGGATACAATCTTCGAATGAGCGATTTGCATGCGGCGATAGGGCTCGTTCAGATGGATCGACTGGATTTCCTTGTTGCTGAGCGGCGGCGCCTTCATGGAATCTATCAAGAACTCTTTACGGGTCTTGATGGAGCGACGCTTCTATCCGGATTGGCGGATACTGGGACGGTCGTCCAGTCCTTGATTGCCGTGCTGGATGACGGTGTGGACCGGGATGCCATGGTCGTTTCTCTTCGTTCCTGCGGGATTGAGGCGACTCTGGCGAGTTATGCCAATCATCGGCTGCCTCCGTTTCGTGGGCAGAAGGGGGCGGAGTCGGAGCGTCTTTCGATCTCCGCGAGGATGGCCTCACAGGGCTTGACGCTCCCACTCTATCCGGGCATGGAGGAGGACGCTCCAGTGCGTGTCGTGGAAGCGTTGCGCACGAGCTTGAAAGAACAGGGACAAGCGTCATGACGATTGAAGACACCTCGAAGTCGTGCGTGCTCGAACTCCACGATCTCCACAAGAAGTTCTCCGTGGGACTTCGGATGAAGAAGGTTGAGGCGGTGCGGGGCGTGAGCCTCGCGGTAAAGTCGGGAGAGGTATTTGGGTTTCTGGGCCCGAATGGAGCAGGAAAGACCACGACGATCAAGATGGCGATGGGCTTGATTCGACCCAGCCGGGGAAGCCTTCAGCTCTTCGGTGGCCCGCCGGATCGATTGGAGGCGCGGGCTCGCATTGGCTATCTCCCGGAGCATCCTTATTTCTATGATTATTTGAAGCCGACGGAAATCCTCGATTTCTATGCGCGACTGTTTGGAATTCCGAGGGCTGAGCGAAAGCGGCGTATCGGGGAACTCCTCGAAAAGGTGGGGCTGGGTCATGTTCAGAACCGCACTCTACGCAAGTTCTCAAAGGGGATGTTGCAGCGGGTGGGGATCGCACAGGCGTTGATCAATGATCCGGATCTGCTGGTCCTCGATGAGCCTCTGAGTGGACTGGACCCCATTGGGCGAAAGGAGGTTCGCGATCTTCTCGTGGAGTTGCGACGAGCGGGAAAGACGATTTTCTTCAGCAGTCATATTTTGAGCGATATCGAGATGTTGTGTGACAAGGTCGCTATCGTGCATCAGGGCCGAATTCAAAGCATTGGTCGGATGGATGATCTCTTGAATTCAGAGCAGATGAGCACGGAGATCACGTTTCGGGGTCCGGATTCACTGGTCAATCAGTTGAGTTCAGGAGGAGTGGAGGTCGACGTTCTGGGCGATTACATGCGGATTCGCCTGGAGGGCACGACGACCGAGGTGCTCAAGACCTTGTTGGCGGGAGGCGCTCAGATCGATTCGGTCGTTCCCAAGCGCGAGAGTCTGGAAGATCTCTTCGTTCGTGGAGTGGTGCAGGCGAAAGATTCCGAGGAGGCATCATGAAGGGCTGGTCCCGTGTCTACGCAGTCGCTTCCAACACCTGGCGGGAAGCCTTGCGCAATCGTGCGTTCATCGGGTTGATGATCGTGGCGGTCGGGTTTCTTTTCTTTTCGCTCGCGCTCGCAGAGCTTGCCGTTCGCGGGGAGGCCGCACGCGTGGTTCTCGACTTTGGTTATTTCGCCATCAGCCTTTTTGGCGTGGTGATCGCCATCGTGATGGGGGTCATCCTCGTCTACAAGGAGATCGAAAAGAAGACGATCTTCACCATCATTCCCAAGCCCATTCATCGCCATGAGTTTCTGCTCGGCAAGTATCTCGGCATGGTCGTCGTGCTGGTGATTGAGGTGGTCGTCATGGCATCGGTCTGGGCGCTTGTTCTCTGGGCGCGCTCCGCGCCGTTGGGGATGGACACCGTGATGGGTGTGATCCTGATTCTTCTGGAGATCATGGTGATTGCGTCAGTCGCCCTCTTGTTTTCAAGCTTCTCCAGTCCAGTGCTCAGCGGTATTTTCACGTTTGGAATCTTCATTCTCGGGCGCTTGAGCTATCTCGTGGGGGACATGCTTGTCTCCACGAAGGGCGTGTTTGTGAACAATCCCTCGCTCCGTCCGCTGGGAGAGGCCTATGTCGCTGTCTTTCCGGATCTCAGTGTCTTCAACGTGAGTCAGGATCTGCTCCAGGGGGTGTCGATTCCCCTGGATTACGTCATCGCCTCCGGAGGCTATGCGCTCAGCTATATCGTGGCTTTCATGGCGATCGCGATGCTCTTGTTTCAACGCCGGGATTTCATTTGATGGCATTGCGCTTTCCGCTCTCTGGGTTTTCGCGAGGGATGCTCGTGCTCGGAGTGATTCTCCTCACGATTGTTCTCCGCGTGACCGTGGAGTCTTCGAGGTCCCTCTCGCGGGGGGAGGAGGCGGAGGAAGCGGGTGATCTGGACTCGGCAGCCTTTCATTTTCGTGCAGCGGCTCAGTGGTATGCGCCTGGAGCCCCCTGGCCTCGCAAGGCTCTGGTGAATTTGCAGGAAATGGCGCTCGTGGCCGAGAAGAGCTGTGAAACATGCGCACGTCCCTGTGATGCCCAGGGAGTGGAGGGGTGCAGGACTCCTGAATGTTCGGCCTGTGAGTTCGCGGTTCATCTCCATGATTCGGTGCGAGCGGGAATTCTGGGTTCTCGGAGTTTCTATACCCCCCACGCCGACCTGCTCGCGAAGACCAACGCTCGATTTCCGGGAGTGCTGGCTCGTGCGCGGGAAGTGCACCCCAATGGTCCTCGTTCCTCCGTTTCCGAGAGAGAGGAATGGACAGCTCGGTTTTCGGAGCGAATGGAAATCGACCATGCGCCAGACCCACTTCTGGCCTCGGTGTCCAGTTTGGCTTTTCTGGCGTGGATTCTGGCCATGATGGTCGCCCTCTGGAGAGGATGGTCGGAACACGGTCAACTGCAAACCAGTCCGTTGATTCGATGGGGAGCGGTTTCGCTGGCTTCCTTCCTCACCTGGATTTCCACTCTGGTGGCGATGGGCTAGCGCGGAACGACATTGCCGATAGGTTTGCGGTCTTTTCCAACTGGGGTATTCTTTCGATTCCAAATCATGTCTCTCGCACGGCGCGGGAGAGCAATTTCTGGACTGATAAACGAGGGATGACAATGAACGCGCATATTGCAATTCGCTGCCTCGCCGCCTTCTCGATGATTTTTTTCGTCGTGGGTTGTGAGTCGGATAGTGGTGGAGAAACTGGAGCCGAGGAAACCGGCGCTGAAGAGACCGGCGACGAGACCGAGACTGGCGACGAGACCGAGACCGGCGACGAGACCGAGACCGGCGACGAGACCGAGACCGGCGACGAGACCGAGACCGGC